>NZ_CP150919.1:0-160000 GCF_039909015.1 Pseudomonas grandcourensis | reverse complement strand
GATAGCCAACCCGCGCGCCTTGACCTGAGGATCGGCAAACATCTGCGCCACGTCATTGATAGGCCCGCATGGCACGCCAGCCTGCTCCAGCTGCGCCACCCATTCAGCGGTCGTCTTGAACACCGTCGCCTGGCGGATCAGCGGAATCAGTACTGCCCTGTTTGCCACCCGCAGCTTGTTGGTGGCAAAACGCGGATCGTCCGCCCACTGCGGCTGCCCGGCCACTTCCGCGAACTTGCGGAACTGACCATCGTTCCCGACGGTAAGGATGAAATCGCCATCCGCCGTAGGAAAATCCTGATAGGGCACGATGTTCGGATGAGCATTACCCAGTCGTTTAGGAGCATTACCTGTCGTCAGGTAGTTCATTGCCTGGTTGGCCAGACAAGCCACCTGCACGTCCAGCAGCGCCATATCGATATGCTGGCCACCGCCGTCGTGACCCCGATGCGCAAGCGCAGCCAGGATCGCGACAGTCGAATACAGCCCGGTCAGGATGTCCGTCAGCGCCACGCCAACCTTCACCGGCCCCGCGCCTTCTTCGCCTTCAGGTCGCCCCGTCAGGCTCATGAGGCCGCCCAGCCCCTGGATCATGAAGTCATAACCCGCACGCTTGGCGTAAGGGCCGGTCTGGCCGAACCCGGTGATCGAGCAATAGATCAGATCCGGATTGATCGCCTTCAGCGATTCATAGTCCAGGCCATAAGCCGCCAGACCGCCGACCTTGAAGTTCTCGATCAGGATGTCCGACTTGGCCGCCAGTTCACGCACCAGCTTCTGCCCTTCAGGGCGAGTGAAGTCGATGGTGACCGATTGCTTGTTGCGATTGGCCGACAAGTAATAGGCAGCCTCGCTGGTGTTCTCGCCATAAGCGTCTTTAAGGAACGGCGGCCCCCAGGCGCGCGTGTCATCGCCGTTACCCGGACGCTCGACCTTGATCACCTCGGCGCCAAGGTCGGCCAGGATCTGACCGGCCCAAGGCCCGGCCAGCACCCGCGATAAATCCAGTACCCGTAGATGCGATAGCGCGCCCATGGACGTTCTCCTTAATAGAACGCCTGGATGCCGGTTTGCGCACGGCCGAGGATCAGCGCATGGACGTCGTGAGTACCTTCATAGGTGTTCACCACTTCCAGGTTGACCAGGTGACGCGCAACACCGAATTCATCGGAGATGCCGTTGCCGCCCAACATATCGCGTGCCATGCGCGCGATGTCCAGGGACTTGCCGCAAGAGTTGCGCTTCATCATCGAGGTGATTTCGACTGCAGCGGTCCCTTCGTCTTTCATACGACCCAGACGCAGACAGCCTTGCAGCGCCATGGTGATTTCAGTCTGCATGTCGGCCAGCTTCTTCTGGATCAACTGGGTGGCGGCCAGCGGGCGACCGAACTGTTGACGATCCAGGGTGTACTGGCGAGCGGTGTGCCAGCAGAACTCGGCTGCACCCAGCGCACCCCAGGAGATACCGTAACGGGCCGAGTTAAGGCAAGTGAAAGGACCTTTCAGGCCACGGACATCCGGAAAAATGTTCTCTTCCGGAACGAACACGTTGTCCATCACGATTTCACCGGTGATCGATGCCCGCAGGCCCACCTTGCCGTGAATTGCCGGAGTGCTCAGACCTTTCCAGCCTTTCTCCAGAACGAAGCCGCGGATGTCACCGGCATCGTCCTTGGCCCAGACCACGAACACATCGGCGATCGGGCTGTTGGTGATCCACATCTTGTTGCCGGTGAGGCTGTAGCCGCCTTCCACTTTGCGCGCACGACTGATCATCGCGCCCGGGTCGGAGCCGTGGTTAGGCTCGGTCAGGCCGAAGCAGCCGATCCACTCGCCCGACGCCAGTTTCGGCAGGTACTTCTGCTTCTGCGCTTCGGTACCGAATTCATTGATTGGCACCATCACCAGCGAGGACTGCACGCTCATCATCGAGCGATAGCCGGAGTCGACGCGCTCGACTTCACGGGCGATCAGGCCATAGCTGACATAGTTCAGGCCACTGCCGCCGTACTGCTCGGGGATGGTTGCACCCAACAGACCGACTTCACCCATTTCGCGGAAGATCGCCGGGTCGGTCTTCTCATGACGGAAAGCTTCGAGGATGCGCGGCGCAAGGCTTTGCTGAGCGAATTGCGCAGCCGTGTCGCGAATCATGCGTTCTTCTTCAGTGAGCTGTTGATCCAGCAGCAGGGGATCGATCCAGTTGAAGCTAGCTTTACCGCCCATGAGTGTGTCCTCTCGAATCGGGTCAAATAACGTGGACTGATCCTAGGCCCGGATCGGCGTTACGGCAAACGAGGATTTCGCATACTGTTGTGCTAATTTCTCACTCCGAAACGTCGCGAAAGAGCCTTTATGCGATGTATTAGTGAGGTTGACGTACATGCGCAGAAAGATACCCAGCACCACCGCCCTCATCAGCTTCGAGGCCGCGGCGCGCCACGAGAGCTTCACCAAGGCCGCCCAGGAACTTTCGCTGACCCAAGGGGCGATTTGCCGACAGATCGCCAGCCTTGAAGAGTTCCTCAGCGTGGAACTGTTCCGACGTTCGCGGCGCGGGGTCAAGCTGACGGAAGCCGGACTCTCCTACAGCCGTCGAGTGGCGACTCAGCTCGATGCGGTTGAGCGCGATACCTTGTCCGTGATGGGACAGCAGGGCACCAACGTGATCGAGCTGGCCGTAGTTCCGACCTTCGGCACCCAGTGGTTGCTGCCGCGACTCAAGGATTTCCAGCAGAAACACCCGGAAGTGACGGTCAACCTGACCAACCGCACGCGGCCGTTCCTGTTCGCCGACACGGATTTTGATGCCGCCATCTACTTTGGTGACGCGGATTGGTCAGGTACAGAATCCCACAGGCTGATGGGTGAAAATCCGATGCCCGTTTGCAGCCCCAACCTGCTCGGAAACAAGACCGGTCTGACGCCCGGCGAAATCGCCGACTTACCTCTGCTGCAACAAACCACCCGCCCCTATGCCTGGCGCCAATGGTTCGACTCCCAGCACCTGAATGTCCCGCGAGACATGACAGGCCCCCGCTACGAGCTATTCTCCATGCTCGCCCAGGCAGCCATGCACGACATGGGCATTGCCCTGATCCCGCCGTTCCTGATTCAAAGGGAGTTGAAAGAGAAACGCCTGGTGATCGCCAACCCGCAAGCACTGTCCAGCATCAAGGCTTACTACCTGATGATTCCTGAGCGAAAGGTCGAATCCGCGTCTTTAAGGGCATTTCGTGACTGGCTGGTAAATCAGGCGCACAGCTACAGCCTAGAGGGATAAAGGCTCTCCAATGTTACCTGACCCCGTAGTCAGCAAAACAAAAGCCCTACAGATATACGTATTTGTCGCATACCAGCAAACTGTATCGAGAAGTCGTACAAACGTCCCACAAGCGCCTGATGACGCGGCTTTGCGCCACTATTTCGAGGCGATGCCGCATCATTCATACGGCCGATGTGTAAATTCTTCAATTTCGGCCAGAATCCTTGAAAAGCACGGTCTGTAAGGGATTGAGCCAGTTGGTTGCGACATTCGGTCACGGGGTGACTTGTAGTTAATTTTCCGTCACCCGTCATAATCCCTTGAAGGGCACAAAGTTCGCCTGCAAAATGCCGCGCCCCGCCCTGATTTGGCGGGATCGTGCTGATCGGCCGCCCCAGCCGCACCATCCGTAGTGCATGGGTTTACTCTATAAGATCACGCAGGAGATTTGACGTGCACATTGGTGTTCCTCTCGAAACCCAGACCGGTGAAACACGGGTTGCTGCAACCCCGGAAACCATCAAGAAGCTGATCGGCCAGGGCCATAAGGTCACTGTACAAAGCGGCGCCGGCATTAATGCCAGCGTTGTCGACAGTGCCTATGAAGCCGCAGGCGCAAGCATTGGCAGCGCCAATGACGCGTTTGGTGCAGAGCTGATTTTGAAGGTGGTCGCACCCAGCGACAGCGAGTTGGCGCTGATTAAAAGCGGCACCGTTGTAGTGGGCATGCTCAATCCGTTCAGCAATGAAACCATCGCCAAAATGGCCGAGTGCGGGATTACCGCCTTTGCCCTTGAAGCCGCACCTCGTACCTCCCGCGCCCAAAGCCTGGATGTGCTGTCCTCGCAAGCCAACATCGCCGGCTATAAAGCCGTGTTGCTGGCAGCTCACCACTACCCTCGTTTCATGCCTATGCTGATGACCGCTGCTGGCACCGTGAAAGCGGCCCGCGTGCTGATCCTCGGTGCCGGCGTGGCTGGTTTGCAGGCCATCGCTACCGCCAAACGCCTGGGTGCTGTGATCGAAGCGTCTGACGTGCGTCCTGCGGTAAAAGAGCAGATCGAGTCCCTCGGCGCCAAATTCGTCGACGTGCCTTACGAAACCGATGAAGAGCGTGAATGCGCCGTCGGTGTCGGCGGTTACGCCCGCCCGATGCCG
Organism: Pseudomonas grandcourensis; assembly: GCF_039909015.1. Lineage (NCBI taxonomy): Bacteria > Pseudomonadati > Pseudomonadota > Gammaproteobacteria > Pseudomonadales > Pseudomonadaceae > Pseudomonas > Pseudomonas grandcourensis. The sequence goes on along the minus strand of NZ_CP150919.1, from coordinate 155,575 downwards.
TCCAGCTGGATGCAGCGCCAGGCCGCCGCGGTGCACGAACGCGCCAAGCAGGCTGACATCGTTATCACCACCGCGCTGATTCCCGGCCGCAAGGCGCCGACGCTGTTGAGCGCGGAAACCGTGGCACAGATGAAGCCGGGGTCGGTGGTCATCGACCTCGCGGCCGCCCAGGGCGGCAACTGCCCGCTGACCGTGGCCGATCAGGTGGTCGTCGAAAATGGCGTGACCATCGTTGGCCCGACCAACCTGGCCAGCGCCGTGGCGGCTGACGCTTCGGCGCTGTACGCACGCAACCTGCTGGACTTCATGAAACTGTTGTTCGATAAAGAAGGACAACTGGTGATCAACCTTGAAGACGATATCGTCGCCGCGTGCCTGATGTGCCGCGACGGCCAGATCGTGCGCAAGAACGGCTGAGGATAAAAACAATGGAAGACATGCTGATCTCTCACGGTATCTACAACCTGATCATCTTCGTGCTGGCTATCTATGTCGGTTACCACGTGGTCTGGAACGTCACACCGGCACTGCACACACCGCTGATGGCGGTCACCAACGCCATCTCGGCCATCGTGATCGTCGGCGCCATGCTCGCCGCCGCCCTCACCGTGACCCCGCTGGGCAAGACCATGGGCACCCTGGCCGTGGCCCTGGCTGCGGTCAACGTGTTTGGTGGCTTCCTGGTGACCCGCCGCATGCTGGAAATGTTCAAGAAGAAAGCGGCCAAAGCTCCGGCTGCAAAAGCCGCAGCAGTCAAGGCTGAGGTGCAGCAAGCATGAGCATGAACCTGGTTACCTCCCTGTATTTGATCGCCTCGGTCTGCTTCATCCAGGCGCTCAAGGGCCTCTCGCACCCCACCACGTCGCGTCGTGGCAACCTGTTCGGCATGCTCGGCATGGGCCTGGCGATCCTCACCACGGTCGGCCTGATCTACAAGCTGGGCTCCGAGTTGGCGCAAGACGGTATCGTCTACGTGATCATCGGCCTGCTGATCGGCGGCACTGCCGGTTCGATCATGGCCAAACGCGTTGAAATGACCAAGATGCCCGAACTGGTCGCCTTCATGCACAGCATGATCGGCCTGGCCGCGGTGTTCATCGCCATCGCGGCGGTGGTCGAGCCGCAGTCGCTGGGTATTGTTGCGCAACTGGGTGACGCGATCCCGGCCGGTAACCGCCTGGAGCTGTTCCTCGGTGCCGCCATCGGTGCAATCACCTTCTCCGGCTCGGTCATTGCCTTCGGCAAGCTGGCCGGCAAGTACAAGTTCCGCCTGTTTCAGGGCGCACCGGTACAGTTCAGTGGCCAGCACAAGCTGAACCTGCTGCTGGGCCTGGCCACACTGGGCCTGGGCGTGACCTTCATGCTCACCGGTGACTACACCGCTTTCGCCGTGATGCTGGCCCTGGCCTTCGTGCTCGGCGTGCTGATCATCATCCCGATCGGTGGCGCGGACATGCCAGTGGTCGTGTCGATGCTCAACAGCTACTCCGGCTGGGCGGCGGCGGGTATCGGCTTCTCGCTGAACAACTCGATGCTGATCATCGCCGGCTCGCTGGTGGGCTCGTCCGGTGCAATCCTCTCGTACATCATGTGCAAGGCGATGAACCGCTCCTTCTTTAACGTGCTGCTCGGTGGCTTTGGCAATACGGCAGATGCCGCCGGCCCGGCGGGTTCGAAAGAAGCCCGTCCGGTGAAATCCGGTTCGGCTGACGACGCGACCTTCCTGCTGACCAACGCCGACACCGTGATCATCGTGCCGGGCTACGGCCTGGCGGTGGCCCGTGCTCAGCACGCGTTGAAGGAACTGACCGAGAAGCTGACCCATCGCGGCGTGACCGTGAAGTATGCGATCCACCCGGTTGCCGGTCGCATGCCCGGCCACATGAACGTGTTGCTGGCCGAGGCCGAAGTGCCTTACGACCAGGTGTTCGAGATGGACGACATCAACTCCGAGTTCGGCCAGGCCGACGTGGTACTGGTGCTGGGTGCCAACGACGTGGTCAACCCGGCCGCCAAGAACGATCCGAAATCGCCGATTGCCGGCATGCCGATCCTCGAAGCGTTCAAGGCCAAGACCATCATCGTCAACAAGCGCTCGATGGCCAGCGGCTACGCCGGTCTGGACAACGAACTGTTCTATCTGGACAAAACCATGATGGTGTTCGGCGACGCTAAAAAGGTCATCGAAGACATGGTCAAAGCCGTCGACTAACCCTCTGCGGCAAACAAAAACGCCCCGACTCGTCGGGGCGTTTTTGTTTGCGCAAATCGTCGGACAAACTATCCTTTTGTTACCGATCCGGTAACGGTGTTTTGCTTGAAAGGCCCGGAATAGACGCCTCGATTGCGACCTTGGTAGCGGGACAGAAACCGGCACAATTCACTAGACTGCACGTCCTGCTACCTGTTGCCCGAGATAACAATCCATGTACCGTGACCGTATTCGCCTGCCTTCGTTGTTGGACAAAGTGATGAGCGCTGCCGACGCTGCCGCTCTGATTGAGGACGGCATGACCGTCGGCATGAGTGGCTTTACTCGCGCAGGCGAAGCCAAGGCCGTCCCACAGGCGTTGGCCGAGCGTGCCAAGGTCACGCCGCTGAAGATCACCCTGATGACCGGCGCAAGCCTGGGCAACGACCTCGACAAGCAGTTGACCGAAGCCGGTGTATTGTCGCGACGCATGCCGTTTCAGGTCGACAGCACCCTGCGCAAGGCGATCAATGCCGGCGAGGTCATGTTCATCGACCAGCACTTGTCGGAAACCGTGGAGCAATTGCGCAACCAGCAATTGAAGCTGCCAGACATCGCCGTGATTGAAGCCGTAGCGATCACCGAGCAAGGGCACATCGTGCCAACCACCTCGGTCGGCAACTCGGCCAGCTTCGCGATTTTCGCCAAGCACGTGATCGTCGAGATCAACATGGCGCACAACCCGAATCTCGAAGGTCTGCACGACATCTATATTCCGACCTACCGTCCGACCCGCACGCCGATTCCACTGGTTAAGGTCGACGATCGCATTGGCAGCACCGCCATCCCGATTCCGCCGGAAAAAATCGTCGCCATCGTGGTCACCAACCAGGCTGACTCGCCCTCCACGGTGCTGGCGCCGGACGCCGAGACCCAAGCCATTGCCGACCACCTGATCGACTTCTTCAAACAAGAAGTGGCAGCCGGACGCATGACCAACAAGCTCGGCCCGCTACAAGCCGGTATCGGCACCATCGCCAACTCGGTGATGTGTGGCCTGATCGACTCGCCGTTCGAAGACCTGACGATGTATTCCGAGGTGCTGCAGGATTCGACCTTCGACCTGATCGATGCGGGCAAGCTGAGTTTTGCTTCGGGCAGTTCGATCACCCTGTCGAGCCGGCGCAATGCCGATGTGTTCGGCAATCTGGAGCGCTACAAAGACAAACTGGTTCTGCGCCCGCAGGAGATCTCCAACCACCCTGAAGTCGTGCGCCGCCTCGGCATCATCGGCATCAACACGGCGCTGGAGTTCGACATCTACGGCAACGTCAACTCCACTCACGTCTGCGGCACGCGGATGATGAACGGCATCGGTGGCTCGGGCGACTTCGCGCGCAACGCGCACCTGTCCGTGTTCGTGACCAAGTCGATCGCCAAGGGCGGTGCGATCTCCAGCGTGGTGCCGATGGTCAGCCATGTTGACCACACCGAACATGACGTCGACATCCTCGTGACCGAAGTGGGCCTGGCAGACTTGCGCGGCCTGGCGCCCCGGGAGCGTGCCCGGGTCATCATCGACAAGTGCGTGCATCCGGATTACCGCCAGGCGCTGAATGATTACTTCACCGCCGCGTGCGCCATCGGTGGACACACCCCGCACATCCTGCGTGACGCCCTGAGCTGGCACATCAACCTGGAAGAAACCGGGCAAATGCTGAAGAAGTAATTGGTACAGATAGCAGCTGGCGCAAACACAGTTTCGCCAGCTTGCTCTTGCCTCTTCGCAATATGAAAAAAACTGTACTGCTGTACTGGTCATTTCCTAGGGAAAATTCCTACCTTGTCGAGCAAAAACAGCAGTTTCGCACCTTAATAGTGCGCATAGGTACAGTTGCCTCAATTTCGACCAGTACACCCCCTATAAACAGTTAACTGAGCTCTCACAATACAGATGAACTGTATCTACAGAGACTAGGCAAACGAGAGGATCATGGGCACCAGTTAAACCACTACCTAATCCCGCCATAAGCGGAAGGATGTCAACCATGGAACGTACACTCAGTTCCGAACTGTTCTTCGAAGACACTGCTGCAAAAACCCAGGCTTCCATGCCTCTGCGCGTTATCGCCAACCTGATGCTGTGGCAGCGCCGCATTACCAGCCGCCATCAACTGGCTCGCCTGGATTCGCGTCTGCTGGCTGACGCCGGGATTAGCGAAGCACAACGCTACGAAGAGCTGAGCAAGCCGTTCTGGCGCTAAGTTAGCGTCGCTGGCTCTGACCTGAAGGTCCACCGCCAGCAACCCGAATTGAAAAAACAAAACCCGTCGTGGGAAACCACGACGGGTTTTGTCGTTTTGGCCTGTCAAATCCGGTCTTACAGTAGGCAAATCTGAATACCAGTACAGTTTGATAAAAACACAAACTGAATGAGTACAATATCGTCGCAGTGTGTCTGTAGTGGATGTTCGGCCGGTGTCAACATGGAGCCCTCTACTGATCAGGACAGGGACCGCGCCATGAATTCTTTACAGGATGTTTCCACCCCCTCAGTTCAATCGAGACCTTGCTTGCACTGGGTCAGAGATCTGCTGACAGGGCTCTTCGCTAGCCTGGAAAGGGCGAGAACACGACGTTTACTGGCTCAACTCGATGATCGTCAGCTTTCAGACCTTGGCATCAGCCACGCCGACCGCATCAATGAGTTGGATAAACCGCTCTGGCGCTGACGGCCTGTTTGCATGACGGGCTGTTCGAACTGACACACTCAGGCCTAATATCAATTCAGAACGTGGCGAGCGCCAAGCGCCTGGCGTCTGACTTTGCAGATACTGCGCCATTTTTCAATTGGTTTACCCAAAGGAGTTACCCATGTCCCGTCTCCGTCTGCTCAGCGCTGCAGCCCTGTTTGCCGTGGCAGCCAATGCCAGCGCAACCAGCTTCATCGTGACCACCGACGCTGTAGTCAACGCGCTCAAAGCCACATCCGATGCGACCACCGATGTCGTCTCGTCGTCGTTCAAGGATGACAAGATCGTCCTCGCGGCCCGTGACGACGCTGCCAGCTTCGTCGCCAGTGAAGGTTCCATCCGCGGCGTGAAGCTGGAAAGCGCCATCAACCACATCCACCGCCAGGCGCCACAGCTGAACGCAACCGACGCACAACTGGCGCAGGCGATCCTGACGATCTAAGCGACTGTATGGACATGGGGCATGCCTAACGTGCCCCGATGTTTCGGCGCTGGCTCTAAACCGGGCCTTGCGCTAGGCTGGGGACTCACATTCAACTGTCGAGTCTCATGCGTTTCCCTTCAGGTTTCTTGATCGCTCCAGTCTTTCTTACCCTTGGTTACTGCGGATCGGCCCACGCTTATGACGCCTTCAACCTGTCCACCCAAGGCATCGTTGCCAGCGGTTACGCCACAAGTTTGGTGACCTCCGCCCCCTTCGACCATAAACTGCTGCTCGCTGCCCATGATGACGCCGCGGCATTTATTGCCAGTGACGGCCAACTGAGAGGCGCACGACTGGAGTCGGCCCTGCGGTATCTGCGCCGAACCCAGGCAAAACTTCATGCCAGCGACCTTGAACTGGCACAAGCAATTCTCGTCCAATAGTTATCCCTGTTTTTCTGGAGTCGTTCCATGCGTAACCCGCTGATTGCTGCCACCTTAGGCCTGCTGTTGTTGGCCGATGTGGCCCAGGCACATACTCTGGTTGCCACCAGTAATATTCTGATCCGTGCTACCCAGCGCACCCTCGATTTCACCTCCGACACCACCACGTCCATTCGCGATTCGAAAATCGTGCGCGAAGCCCAGGACGACGCCGCCAGTTTCGTTGCCAGCAATGGCGACATTCGTGGCGCTCACCTGGAGTCCGCCTTCGATTTGCTGCGCACCCGCGTGCCGGAAGCTCGTGACGCCAGTGACCAGGATCTCGCCGAAGCCATCCTCGCACTGTGAAGCGTCCAGGCGTCTGGCTACTGGCCGGGGCCCTGTTGCTGCTCGGCAACACGGCCCAAGCTGGCCTTCAATTACGGCTCAAGTCCGAAGGTCTGACTCCCGCGCAACAGCAAGCCAGCCAGGCGTTGCTCGATGAAGCCATGCAGGCACTGCCGCCACGCTTTGTCGAGCAACTAGACCGGCGCATAGACGTCGGCTGGACCGATGACATGCCGAGAAATGCCTACGGTCAGGCGTCACTGGTGTCCGAACTTGATCTGAACCGCAACCTGCTGGCCGGCCTGACCGATGGCAGTGCCGCGACCAAAAAAACCCATCGCCCCCATGGCACCGTGCGCCGGGAAATGCTGGCCACGGTGCTGCACGAGCTGACTCACATCTATGATCGCTCTCGCCTGTGGCCGGATGCCGAGCGCAAGCTGATCCAGCGTTGCACCCAGCGCAACAACAGCTCAGGGCTGGTTGGCATTCCCGACCAATGCCGGGGCCAGTCCGATCGGCGTTTTACCCTCAGTGACGATCCGCGTCTGCTCGACCTCGCTGGCTGGCAGCAATACGTAGGGCGTCGCGGTGAACGCGAACAGCACAATCGCCAGATTGCCCGCAGCCCGGACATCTACGAGACCAGCAGTCCGAAGGAGTTCGTCGCGGTCAACATGGAGTATTTCCTCCTCGACCCGAGCTATGCCTGCCGCCGCCCCGCGCTGTACCGCTACTACAAGGAACATTTCGGCTGGGCACCCGCCGCCAAAGACGCCTGCAGCAAGACCTTCGCGTTCCTCAATGCCGGCAACGACTTCGCCAAGACACCTTTGGGCCAGGTCGATCCGGAGCGGGTCTATGCCGTTGACTATCTGCTGGCCGAGGCCAACCAGAACCTGTTCAGCCGCTGGGGCCACAGCATGTTGCGCCTGGTGATCTGCGCGCCGGGCCGCCCACGCGGACCGGATTGCCGTTTGGATCTGGACCAGCATCTGGTGCTGTCGTACCGCGCCTTCGTCGGCGACGTACAGCTTTCGAGCTGGGATGGCCTGGTCGGTAAATACCCGTCGCGGCTGTTTATCCTGCCGCTGTCCCAGGTCATCGACGAATACACCAAGACCGAACTGCGCAGCCTGGCCTCCGTGCCCCTGAACCTGTCACGCACTGAGATTGAAGACGTGGTCGGACGTGCCGCCGAGATGCACTGGAGCTACGACGGCAACTACTTCTTCCTGTCGAACAACTGCGCGGTGGAAGAGCTGAAATTACTGCGCGGCGGCACCAATAACCCGCAATTGGTAGGACTCGACAACATCATGCCCAACGGTTTGCTGGAAGTGCTGAAAGGCCGCGGACTGGCGGACACCAGTGTGCTGGACGATCAACGAGAAGCCTTGCGCCTGGGTTATCGTTTCGACTCCTTCCGCGAGCGCTATCAGGCGATGTTCGAGATCCTGAAAAAGCACTTGCCGATCAAACAGGAAACCGTCGAAGACTGGCTCGACTTGAAAGCCGCGGAACGTCGGCAATGGTTCGAGCAGGCTGACTTGCGCACCAGCGCGGCGTTGTTGCTATTGGAACAGGCCAGCTTCCGTCAGCAGTTGCTGCTGGCCCAGGATGAAGTGAAGCAGCGCTATCTGGGCGCCCGAGAGCTGAAGAATGGCGGCATGGACAAGGCCAACGAAACGCTCAAGGACATTCTCGCCAACAGTGGCTTCCTCAGCCGGCCGGCGGAACTGCTGGGCACCAACGGTTATGGCTTGCCGCAACCAAGCGAGTGGAAGCATCTGGAAGCGGAAACCAGTCAGCGCCAGAAGCAGCTCCTGGCGCTGTCCGGGGATCTGGACAAGGAAGTGAGGGCGCTGCTCGAACCGGGCCGTGCCGCCGAAATGGCCGCCAACGAGGCCAACGTGAAGCAGATTGGTGAACACCTGCGCAAACTGCACAAGGCATCGGGCGGGATAGAGTTGCCTTGATATCGCTCCCACAAGGTTGACAGCGTTTAGTCACACAGCAAAAAGGGCTTCAGAACGCAGTCCTGAAGCCCTTTTTGCTGTTTAGTCTCTGAATCGGAGCTTTACCTTCAGCTGACGCGGGCCTTACGCACGCCTTCGGCCAACGCCGAACACAGGCTCAGCACGCCATCCACGGCTTGTTCCGGGGACGTGGCATTGGCGATGTGATCGATCAACGCCGAGCCCACCACAACACCGTCGGCCAGGCGCGCGATGGACGCCGCCTGTTCCGGAGTCCGGATACCGAAACCGATGCTGATCGGCAGGTCGGTATGGCGACGCAGACGGGCGACCGCTTCCTCTACGTGTTCCAGCGTGGCGGCGCCGGCGCCGGTCACACCGGCCACCGAAACGTAGTAGACGAAGCCGGAGCTGCCGTTAAGTACGGTCGGCAAGCGCACATCGTCGGTGGTTGGCGTGGTCAGGCGAATGAAGTCCAGGCCCGCGGCCTGCGCCGGGTCGCACAGCTCGCCGTTATGCTCAGGCGGCAGGTCGACCACGATCAGGCCGTCAACGCCGGCCTCCTTGGCTTCGGCGATGAAGCGCGGAACGCCGTACATGTGGATCGGGTTGAAGTAACCCATCAGCACCAGCGGCGTTTCGTTGTTGTCCTGGCGGAACTCGCGAACCATTTGCAGGGTTTTCGCCAGATTCTGCTTGGCACCCAACGCACGGATGTTGGCGAGCTGGATGGCCGGGCCGTCAGCCATCGGGTCGGTGAAGGGCATGCCCAGCTCGATCACGTCGGCGCCAGCCGCTGGCAGGCCCTTGAGGATGGCCAGGGAGGTGTCATAGCCCGGGTCGCCAGCAGTGACGAAGGTCACCAGGGCGGCGCGATTCTGTTCCTTGAGTTCGGCAAAACGCGTTTGCAGGCGGCTCATCAGTGTTTCTCCTGCTTTGATTGTTCCATGTGGTGCATCACGGTCTGCATGTCTTTGTCGCCACGGCCGGACAGGTTGACCACCATCAGGTGATCCTTTGGCAAGGTCGGTGCGCGCTTGAATACTTCAGCCAGGGCATGGGCGCTTTCCAGGGCAGGGATGATCCCTTCCAGGCGGCAGCACTGGTGGAACGCAGCGAGGGCTTCGTCGTCGGTCACCGAGGTGTACTGAACGCGGCCGATGTCATGCAACCAGGCGTGTTCCGGGCCGATGCCCGGGTAGTCCAGGCCAGCGGAGATCGAGTGGGCGTCGATGATCTGGCCATCGTCGTCCTGCAGCAGGAAAGTACGATTGCCGTGCAGAACGCCTGGAACGCCGCCATTCAGACTGGCCGCATGCTTGCCGGTCTCGATACCGTAACCGGCGGCTTCAACGCCGATGATCTCGACGCTCTTGTCGTCGAGGAACGGGTGGAACAGGCCCATGGCGTTGGAACCACCGCCGATGCACGCCACCAGACTGTCAGGCAGGCGACCTTCCTGGGCTTGCAGCTGCTCACGGGTTTCCTTGCCGATCACCGCCTGGAAATCGCGAACCATGGCTGGGTAAGGGTGCGGACCGGCCACGGTGCCGATCAGGTAGAAAGTGCTGTCGACGTTGGTCACCCAGTCGCGCAGGGCTTCGTTCATCGCGTCTTTCAGCGTGCCGGTACCGGCTACCACCGGGATCACTTCGGCGCCCAGCAGCTTCATGCGAAACACGTTGGCCTGCTGACGCTCGATGTCAGTAGTGCCCATGTAGATTACGCAATCCAGACCGAAACGCGCAGCGACGGTGGCAGTGGCCACACCGTGCATGCCGGCGCCGGTCTCGGCGATGATGCGCTTCTTGCCCATGCGCCGCGCCAGCAGGATCTGGCCGATGCAGTTGTTGATCTTGTGCGCGCCAGTGTGGTTCAGCTCTTCACGCTTGAGGTAGATCTTTGCGCCGCCGCAGAACTCAGTCAGACGCTCGGCGAAGTACAGTGGGCTTGGACGTCCGACGTAGTCGCGCTGGAAGTAGGCCAGCTCTTCCTTGAATGCAGGATCTTCCTTGGCCAACTCATATTCGCGGGCCAGGTCGAGGATCAACGGCATCAGGGTTTCGGCAACGTAGCGGCCGCCGAACGCGCCAAACAGGCCGTTGGCATCAGGGCCGTTGCGCAGATTAGTCTGGGTCATGGGGCGCTCCAGTTGAATGCGTGAAGTGATGCATAAAGAGATAGTGGGCTTCACTCTACCCCTGACGCCCCGGCCTGAAAACCGATAAGATCGCCACAACCTGTCAGGAAAACTCACAGATCAAATGAGCCACGACCTTCCTCCGCTCAACGCGCTTCGCGCCTTCGAAGCCACTGCCCGCCTGAACAGCGTCAGTCAGGCGGCCGAACAGCTGCACGTCACCCACGGCGCGGTCAGCCGGCAGCTCAAGGTGCTTGAGGAACACCTCGGCATCAGCCTGTTCATCAAGGACGGTCGCGGCCTGAAACTCACAGATGCCGGGTTGCGACTGCGTGACGCCAGCAGCGAAGCCTTCGAGCGCCTGCGCAGCGTTTGCGCGGAACTCACACAAAGCACCGCCGATGCGCCATTCGTGCTCGGTTGCTCGGGAAGTCTGCTGGCGCGCTGGTTTATCCCGCGATTGGGGCGGCTCAATGCCGACCTGCCGGACTTGCGCCTGCACCTGTCGGCCGGAGAAGGCGATCTGGATCCGCGAAGACCGGGGCTGGATGCCTTGCTGGTATTTGCCGAGCCACCCTGGCCGGCGGACATGCAGGTTTTTGAGCTGGCCAGCGAACGCATCGGCCCGGTCATGAGCCCGCGGTTCGCCGGCTATGAACGGCTCAAGCAGGCGCCGGAAACCGCGCTGCTGAACGAACCTTTGCTGCACACCACCTCACGCCCGCAAGCCTGGCCGAACTGGGCGCAACCGCGCGGGCTCGACCCCAAGGCGCTGAAGTACGGTCAGGGATTTGAACATTTATATTACTTGCTGGAAGCCGCCGTCGCGGGTCTGGGCGTGGCGATTGCCCCCGAACCCTTGGTGACAGAGGACTTGAAGGCCGGCCGCCTGGTTGCACCTTGGGGCTTCAGTGAAACCCCGGCGCAACTGGCGTTGTGGCTACCCAAGCGCGCCGCGGACGGGCGCGCCCGGCAACTGGCGCAGTGGCTCAAGAACGAGCTGCGTCGAGCGGATTAATCACGCTTGCACAACAGATAAGCGGCCAGCAGGCCCAAGGCGCCCACGGCGACACCGGCTGTTGTCCAGGGGTGGTCCTGGGCGTAGTCCCGGGTGGCAATCCCGGTTTCACGGGTTTTGACCTTGACCTATTCGTAAGCATCGGCAAGCAGATGGCGCGAGTGCTTCAAGGCATTCTCGGCGTTGCTTTTCAGGGTCTTGAGGGTTTTACGCGACTCGTCCGAGGCGTCGTCCTTCAGGCTTTCCAAAGACTTGAGCAGACTCTCGATCTCGGCTTCCATGCTTTGCAATGAGGCTTTGCGTAACGAGCTGTTGGCCATGGTGGCTCTCCTGCATTGGTGATGAGTGGCGTGTGTTGGTTGGGACTTCACGGGTTCGAGAAAGTGCAGAAAATCTGAACTTCACACTCGGAACGGCCAACAGAAGAAATAGGAAAAATCACTGCTAGTCTGTAATTCACACGCCGAGGAGAACGCCATGTCTGACCATCACACCTACAAGAAAGTCGAGCTGATCGGCTCGTCCACCAGCAGTATCGAAGACGCGATCAACAACGCGCTGGCCGAAGCCAGCAAAAGCATCAAGTACATGGAATGGTTTGAAGTGACCGAGACCCGTGGACATATCAGGGACGGTAAGGCGGCGCACTTTCAGGTGACCCTGAAAGTCGGGTTCCGGATTGCCAGCAGCTGACTTTGGGCTAGTCTTCTGAACTTGCACGCCGGTCGAATGCCATAGGGAATGGCAAAGCACTCCATGAGTGCGTCCGGCTGACGGCTGGTTACCCCTATGATCCGACCAGGGAATGCAACCGATGAAGAAGTTTATGTTAGCGGTAGGTTTGTTGAGCCTTGCGGGGAGCGCATTGGCGGGTGGCAAGCCATGCGAAGAGCTGAAAGCCGAAATCGCAGCGAAACTTGATGCCAAGGGCGTTTCCGGATACTCGCTGGAGATTGTCGATAAAGGTGCCGCTGCCGGCGGGAAAGTTGTTGGAAAATGCGAAGCGGGCGCCAAAGTGATCGTCTATAAAACGTAGGCCGATTCTCGCTCGAATGAAAAAGCCGACGCCGTGGCGCCGGCTTTTTTATGCCTGCCGTTTGAGTATCAGCCCCGCATGACCTGCGCCAACAGTTCGTAGGAATGCACGCGATCGGCATGTTCGTACAGGTCACAGGTGAAAATCAGCTCGTCAGCCTGAGTCTGTTCGATCAGGACCTCAAGTTTGGCGCGGATTTTCTGCGGGCTGCCGATCATGGCCAGGCCAAGGAAATCATGCACGGCATCTTTCTCATGGGGCAGCCACAGGCCATCCATGGTCTTCACCGGCGGACGCTGTACCAGGCTTTGGCCACGCATCAGGGCGAGAATTCGCTGGAACACCGAGGTCGCCAGGTAGTCGGCCTGCTCGTCGGTATCGGCTGCCACCAGTGGCACGCCGAGCATCACGTAGGGCTTGTCCAAAACGGCTGACGGCTTGAAGTGATTGCGATAGACCCGAATCGCTTCATGCATGTAGCGCGGAGCGAAATGCGAGGCGAAGGCGTAGGGCAAACCGCGTTCGCCCGCCAGCTGTGCACTGAACAGGCTCGATCCCAACAGCCAGACCGGCACATTGGTCCCGGTTCCCGGCATCGCGATGATCCGTTGGTCCGGGGTACGCGGCCCGAGGTAGCGCACCAGTTCCGCCACATCTTCGGGGAAATCGTCGGCGCTGCCAGAGCGTTCGCGGCGCAGTGCACGTGCGGTCATCTGGTCGGAGCCGGGGGCGCGCCCCAGGCCCAGATCGATCCGGCCCGGATAAAGGCTTTCCAGGGTACCGAACTGCTCGGCGATCACCAACGGGGCGTGGTTGGGCAACATCACACCGCCAGAACCGACTCGAATGGTCGACGTACCACCGGCCAGATAACCGAGCAGCACCGAAGTCGCGGAACTGGCGATGCCATCCATGTTGTGGTGCTCAGCCACCCAGAAACGGTTGTAACCGAACTTCTCGACATGCTGCGCCAGGTCCAGCGAGTTGCGCAGCGACTGGGCCGCGCTGCCGTTCTCGCGCACTGGCACCAGATCGAGGGTCGAGAACTTGATATCGGACAGTCGTTTCATAAACCTGCTTCTCCAATTGAGGGCGCAGGTTTGTTCTTGCGAACACAAACCTGCCGAATCCAAAAGCGTGTTCATGCAATGAGGGCATATACCCGAGTTTCAATAGCCCGGTAAAAAATCCCGCGAAAAAAGCGGATTGATCGGACAGGACTGCCCGGTGTCCAGGATGCTGAATGCGAAGATCAGCCTGGAGACAGCATGGGTCGGCTGGATTTTCGATGACGACAAAAAATCACAGCCTTGTGCAACCTCCCGGGATCATTCGGTAAAAGGTGCTCAAGACTGCGATCTTTTTTGTGTCACGACAGACTTGCCCACTAAAACTGTGGTCGAATAAATGACAGCAGCGAAAACCCACGATTGTGCGTGCTGCCTCAAAGGAGCTTCAACCATGAAACGTTTTACCCTGGCGGTTATCTGTTGCGCACTGGCCACCTCGGCCCTGGCGGCACCGAAACCCTGCGAAGAACTCAAGGCCGAGATCGAAGCCAAGATCCAGGCCAGCGGCGTCACTTCGTACACCCTTGAAATCGTCACCAACGACGAAGTACACGACCAGAACATGGTCGTTGGCTCGTGCGAAAACGGTACCAGGAAAATCATCTACCAGAAGAACGACCGCTGACACGTTACATCAAGCAGTAAGACTCCCGATCTTCTGCAACGATCTCCCGCTTGGCGTTGTATAGCCTGGCTTCAGGAGTGAAGGCAATCGAGCGGCCTTCAAGCACATAACGTTGGCCTGCTTCGAAATGATCGAAGTTGATGGTCAAGTAACATATGCGTTCAGAAGGGCCGCCCATCATGTTCAAGCCCCCGCCACCAGGAACTTCGAAGTCGAAGCGGACGATCAGTTCATGGCTGCCGGGCATAACCTCAAAAAAACGCCCGTCGACCAAGCGCTGTTTATCCAGACGCTCAGCCATCAACAATTTGTCGTTAGGGAAGGGCGTCGAGAACTCTACCCAGGCCATTTTTGGATCAGGTGTCGGCATCGGGCTTTGGCAGCCAGCGACAACACCGACGGCGAGTAACAGCATCAACCTGCGCATGATGGATGTCCCAAGGGATATGCATCCAGCATAACGCCGATCAGCTGTGTTGACAGCCTGCCGGCGTGCCTTGACCAATCACTTTGCGCTGCTGATCGTAGAGTTTGGCCCAAGGCCGAAAGCCGATGTTCCCCGCCTGTAGCTGATAACGCTCGCCCGCATTGAAGTCGCTGAATTTCACGTTCAACTGACAATCGCGCCACAACGGTTCGGCATCGGGGCCGATATTGGTAGGCTGGACCGTGAATTGGTAGCGGACCGTCAACTCATGGCTACCGGGATGAACCTGGAAATAACGCTTATCGTCGGTGATCTTGTCATCGACCTCCAGCGCCTGCAGCGCCGTATCTTCTTGCTTCGAATCCAGGTCGATCCAGGCTTGCGCAGGATCATGGCGGGGTATTCCGAAACCAGCACAGCCGGCCAGCATCAGCAGGCCTCCTGTCAGTATCAACATGCGCATAGCGGAGCTCCAGTCTGGCGGGATAGTCTTGCGGAAAGACTCTCCAAGGAAGAATTATTGTGATCAGGCCGCTTCCTAGCCTTGGGTTACTTGATCGCGTTTTTCGCGTTTGGTTTCCGAGCCTGTTGTTTTTGTTGCTCAATGGCTGCACCAGCGCCAGTTATTACAGCCAACTGGCCAGCGGCCAATTGCAGTTGCTGCGGGCCAGGGAGCCCGTTTCCAGCGTGATTGCCGACCCGGCGCGCGATCAAAAACTGCGCACACACCTGGAGCAATCGCAAAAGGCCCGAACCTTCGCCAGCCAGCAATTGCACCTGCCGGATAACCAGAGTTACCGCCTGTACGCGGACATTGGGCGTCCCTACGTCGTCTGGAATGTCTTCGCCACGCCGGAATTTTCCCTCAAGCCCGTAAACCACTGCTTCCCCATTGCCGGTTGTGTGGCCTATCGCGGTTACTACAGCCAGAGCGCAGCCCGCGGCGCAGCGGCTTTGCAACGCTTGCAAGGCATGGACGTGTCGATTGGCGGCGTCGAGGCCTATTCGACACTCGGCTGGTTCAACGACCCGATCATCAGTTCGATGATGGGCTGGGGGGATGAGCGACTGGCCACGCTGATCTTTCACGAACTGGCCCATCAACGCGTCTATGTGAAGGACGACACGGAGTTCAACGAATCCTTCGCCACCTTCGTCGAGCAGGAAGGTACTCGCCAATGGCGCGCCTATCGCCAACTGCCACCGGATAACAATGCGCAGGCGCGTCAGCGCGACCAGTTCACCGAGTTGGTGCTCAAGACCCGCACCCGACTGGAACAGCTCTACACCTTGCCGCTGCCAACGGAACAAATGCGCCAGCGCAAGGCCGCCGAGTTCGAGCGCTTGCGCAGCGAATATCGGCAATTGCGCGACAGTCAGTGGGCCGCCGACAAACGCTACGACGCCTGGATCTATGCCCCAATGAACAATGCCCGGTTATTGCCGTTTGGCTTGTACGACCAATGGGTGCCGGCTTTTGCCGCGCTGTTTCATCAGGAGAGTGGCGACTGGCTAAAATTTTACGCCGCCGTGGAAAAGCTTGGTGCCTTGCCGACGGACGAGCGCAAGGCCGCGCTGAAGACTTTGGCTGACGGAGCCGATCAACCAAAGAACCAGTAGCAAACCCCGATCGCACCCAGCACCCCGGCAAGCTCGGCCAGCAATGCACAACCGACGGCATGGCGTGCACGCTGGATGCCCACGGCGCCGAAGTACACGGCCAGGACATAGAACGTCGTTTCGGTACTGCCCTGAACCGTTGCCGCCACCAGCGCCGGGAAGCTGTCCACGCCCGAGGTCTTCATGGTTTCAATCAGCATCGCCCGGGCGGCGCTACCGGAGAAGGGTTTGACCATCGCCGTCGGCAGCGCATCGACGAAGCGCGTGTCCCAACCAGCCCACTCCACCAGATGGCGAATGCCATCCAGGCCAAAGTCCAGCGCCCCGGACGCGCGCAGTACGCCTACCGCGCAGAGCATCGCCACCAGGTAGGGCAGCAGGTTCTTGGCGACGTCGAAACCCTCTTTGGCACCTTCAACGAAGGCCTCGTAGACCTTCACTTTGCGCAGCGCGCCGATCACCAAGAACAGCATGATCAGGCCAAACAGCGTCAGGTTGCCGAGGATCGATGACAGGCCGGCCAACGCAGTCGCCGAAAGGGTCGCCAGCAACGCCATGAAGCCACCGAGGGCGAGGGCGCCGGGGATCAGGTAGGCCAGCACCACGGGGTCCCAGATGCGCAGGCGCTGCATGAACGCCACCGACAGGAAGCCGACAATGGTCGAGCAGCTGGTCGCCAGCAGGATCGGCAGGAACACCAGCGTCGGGTCTGGCGCGCCTTGCTGGGCGCGATACATGAAGATGGTCACCGGCAGCAGGGTCAGCGAGGAGGCATTGAGCACCAGGAACAGGATCTGTGCGTTGCTGGCGACGGTCGCGCTGGGATTGAGCTCTTGCAGCGCTTTCATGGCCTTGAGGCCGATCGGCGTGGCAGCGTTGTCCAGCCCCAGGCCATTGGCGGCGAAGTTGAGGGTGATCAGGCCGATGGCCGGATGACCCGGCGGGACTTCCGGCATCAGGCGCAAGAACAGAGGCCCCAGGGCCTTGGCCAGCCATTCGACGATGCCGGCTTTCTCGGCAATGCGCAGAAAGCCCAGCCAGAGGGTGAGGGTGCCGAACAGCAACACCATGACTTCGACCGACAGCTTGGCCATGGCAAAAATGCTTTCCACCATCGCCGCGAATATCCCGGCGTTGCCGCCAATCAGCCACTGGGCCAGCGCCGATACGGCTGCCACGATGAAAAAGCCAAGCCACAGGCCATTGAGCATCAGTCAAATCCCCCAAAAGATCCGCGAATGATAGCGGGGTGGCCAGAAACGACAAACCCCGGATTTCTCCGGGGTTTGTTGGTACTGCTGGCACTGCTCACTGTAGGAGCGAGCCTGCTCGCGATGAGGGCGGTACATTCAACATCTCTGTTGTTTGATATTGCGCTATCGCGAGCAGGCTCACTCCTACAGGGGTTTTGTGTCAGCTCTTGGAAATTTCACCCGCTGGCAGTTTTTCCTTGCTGCGCCAGTGCGGCAGGGAGTTCCAGTAGCGCTGGCCTTTGGCGTCGTCGTACATGCCTTCCCAACGAGCGATAACCAGAACCGCCAGGGCGTTGCCGATCACGTTCAGTGCGGTACGGGCCATGTCCATGACACGGTCGACACCGGCGATGAACGCCAGGCCTTCCAGAGGAATACCGACGCTGCCCAAGGTGGCCAGCAGTACCACAAAGGACACGCCCGGTACGCCGGCGATGCCTTTGGAGGTGACCATCAAGGTCAGTACCAGCAGCAGTTGCTGGCTGATCGACAGGTCGATGCCATACAACTGGGCAATGAAGATTGCCGCGATGCTTTGGTACAGGGTCGAACCGTCGAGGTTGAACGAGTAGCCGGTCGGCACCACAAAGCTGCAAATGGCCTTCGGCGCGCCGTAGGCTTCCATCTTCTCGATCACGCGCGGCAGCACGGTTTCGGAACTGGCGGTGGAGTAGGCCAGTACCAGCTCATCCTTGAAGATGCGCATCAGTTTGATCACCGAGAAACCGAACAGACGAGCGATCAGGCCCAGGATCACGAAAGCGAAGAAGGCGATGGCGACGTAAACCAGGATCACCAGTTTGGCCAGCGGGATCAGCGACGCGAAGCCGAAGTTGGCAACGGTCACCGCGATCAGTGCAAACACGCCGATCGGAGCGTAGTTCATGATCATGTGAGTGACCTTGAACATGCTTTCCGATACGCCCTGGAACATCTTCACCAGCGGCTCGCGCAGGTCCGCCTGCAGGCTCGACAAACCGAGACCGAACAATACGGAGAAGAAGATGATCGGCAGCATTTCGCCGCGAACCATGGCCGCGAAGATGTTCGACGGGATCAGGTTGAGGATGGTTTCGATGAACGCGTGTTCATGCTGAACCTCGGCCGCCGTGGCCTGGTACTTGGAAATGTCCACAGTGCCCAGGGTGCTCATGTCGATGCCGGCACCCGGATGGAACAGGTTGGCCAGCAGCAGGCCGACCACGATGGCGATGGTGGTGACGATCTCGAAGTAGATGATGGTCTTGAAGCCGATGCGCCCCAGCTTCTTGGCGTCACCGACGCCGGCAATGCCGACGATCAGGGAGGAAATGACGATCGGGATCACGATCATCTTGATCAGACGGATAAAGATATCGCCTGCCGGTTGCAGGACGTTGCTGATCCACCAGGCTTTTTCGGCACTGAAATGGTTGAGCAGCGCACCGATTGCAATCCCCAATACCAGACCGATGAGGATCTGCCAGGCGAGGCTAAGCTTTGCCTTCTTCATATCTTTACCCTTACTTTGTTGTTTGACTCAGGGAGATGCGCGAACTGGAACGCTTGTGGCGAAAAAGTCCAGTGCATCTGCCCCCCGTATAAGGTGCCCCGGAGCGCGTGTTTACGGCTCTCTGGCAGGCGAAAAAAGGCGCAACTATTCCGATGCAAGGGAGCGCCGTCTAATGCCGTAAACGCCTACCCTATGCCGAATCGGCATGAGGTTTTTCTAGCGAAACGCGCGTCCCAACCGGTTCGAAAACGACATTTCGGCAGGCATAAGTGCCGTGAACCGGCTATCACAGAGCAGATTGAATGTTTTTTGAGCAGTGGCCGAGCGTTGATTTTTCAGCAAAATCCCGCAGGACGAAGGGAAAAATCGCGGCCAAAGAAAGGTGATTTTTCTCGATATACGGTCGCAGATGAAACACCGGGAAAAGTATTTTCCGACGTGACAAGGACAAGGACGGGATAACAGTGATGAAATCGAGACGAGCGCTCTATTTCAATGTGTTGCTTGATCAAGCCCTTCGCAAGCCCGTCGAGCCTTGGCGGTCCGGCGAACTTGCGCAGTAGCTTTTCCTGATCCGGCCCTTGCGCAGGCACTCCCTGTACCCGTAGGTCACTCCGCCCCTGAAACAGGCAGAACGTCCCGACCCCTTGGTCATGCGCCGGCCTTCCTCAGGTGGCGCAGGTGGAAAGAGGCGCTGTGGCCCCCTTCGTGTACAAATTCTGTTCTATCAACCAGCCCTGCATGGGGGCCTCAGGCATGTCGGGAAAACGCCAGCCCGCATGCCATGGCACTACCGCCCAACAGCAGGGCGGCTGCCACTTGAACGACTCGCTCATATCAGCCTCGACCGCGACGGCCAAAGAAGAAAGAGGCAATGAACATCACCAGGAACACGACAAACAGAATCTTGGCGATACCCGTGGCGGTGCCCGCGATACCACCGAAGCCCAGTACAGCGGCGATGATGGCGATGATCAGGAATGTGATTGCCCAGCTCAACATGGTGATTCTCCTTACGCTTCTGTTTAGAGGTGCTGCGTTTCCCGGCGCATGGGGTGCGGCGGAAGTTTTGCCTAGAACACCCAACGCTCTTGAGGGCGTATCTCACCCACAGGCCCGGCCTGGTCGGCATCCATCATGCGCATCGGGGTGCTATCAGCCTGACCGCTGCTGACAGCACTGAAATGGGTTTGGACCGGATGCGGAATCGACAGGCATGGCGCTTCCTGCTGCCGGCTCTGCTCCCAGCGCAGAAACTGCTGGCCGCCGATCAAGGTGATCAACAGCGCCAGAACAGCAAACAGTCCTTGCTGGACATGCACAGGCCAGAGGTGCAAGTGGACGACACGTTGACGATTCATCCTGGAACTCCTACCACTGGGGTCGGTATTCGCGGGCGTTAGTATTTGAATGCCCTGGTTAACCAGACAATTGCAGAGCGCATGCCAGCTTTGAAGCTGACAAATAGCCTTTAATATCAATAAGTTATCAACATCAAAGAAACCACTTCGCGCGCATCCTGCACGATGCCGCTTATGCCGCCGTGCGTATTGCACGATTGGCTTGAAGGAAGGCCGTAAATTTTTTGAATTGAGAGGAGGGCGCGGGTGTCAGAAATTCACGCTAGCCACTGTCAGAGACCGGGTATCTATTAAAGGACCCGCTAAATCAGGTAGCTAACCGATACATCGGATGAGAGCTACCCTGCCATGACAGGAAAGGCTCAGAATCAATCATGCAACTTGCCCGATTTCTCCGGGACTAAATTAAGATCATTCTTTAAGGAGCGTAGGAAAATGGAATCCGCCACTGAGCATCAAGGCCGCATTCTGCTGGTGGATGATGAATCCGCCATCCTGCGTACTTTCCGTTACTGCCTCGAAGATGAAGGCTACAGCGTGGCCACCGCCACCAGCGCCGCGCAGGCAGAAGCCCTGCTGCAGCGGCAGGTCTTCGACCTGTGCTTCCTTGATTTGCGCCTGGGTGAAGACAACGGCCTCGATGTGCTGGCCCAGATGCGCATCCAGGCACCCTGGATGCGGGTGGTGATCGTCACTGCCCACTCGGCCGTCGACACGGCGGTGGATGCGATTCAGGCCGGCGCCGCCGACTATCTGGTCAAACCGTGCAGCCCCGATCAATTGCGCCTGGCAACCGCCAAGCAACTGGAAGTGCGGCAACTGTCGGCGCGGCTGGAAGCCCTGGAAGGCGAGGTGCGCAAACCCAAGGATGGTCTGGACTCCCACAGCCCGGCCATGAAAGTGGTACTCGAAACCGCCCGCCAGGTTGCCACGACCGATGCCAATATCCTGATTCTGGGTGAGTCCGGTACCGGCAAGGGCGAACTGTCCCAAGCCATTCACGGCTGGAGCAAACGCGCGAAGAAATCCTGCGTCACGATCAACTGCCCGTCGCTGACCGCCGAGCTCATGGAAAGCGAACTCTTCGGCCACAGCCGCGGCGCCTTCACCGGCGCCAGCGAGAGCACCTTGGGCCGAGTCAACCAGGCTGACGGTGGAACGCTGTTTCTCGACGAAATCGGCGACTTTCCCCTGACATTGCAGCCGAAGTTGCTGCGTTTTATTCAGGACAAGGAATATGAGCGCGTCGGTGATCCGGTGACCCGTCGTGCCGATGTGCGCATCCTTGCGGCCACCAACCTCAACCTTGAGGACATGGTGCGCGAAGGTCGCTTCCGTGAAGACCTGCTCTATCGCCTGAATGTCATTACCTTGCACCTGCCACCGCTACGCGAACGGCGCGAAGATATTCTCAACCTGGCCGACCGTTTCCTGGCGCGCTTCGTCAAGGAGTACGCCCGTCCCGCGCGCGCCTTCAGCGACGAGGCAAGGGAAGCACTGCTGGGCTATCGCTGGCCGGGCAACATCCGCGAACTGCGCAATGTGATCGAGCGAGCGAGCATCATCTGTCCGCAGGAGCGGGTCGAGATCAGTCATCTGGGCATGGCCGAAACACCGGTCAACAATGCACCGCACATTGGCGCGGCACTGAGCCTGGAGGAGCTGGAAAAGGCCCACATCGGCGCGGTCCTCGCCACCGCCGACACCCTTGATCAAGCGGCGAAAACCCTGGGCATCGACGCCTCGACGCTGTACCGCAAACGCAAGCAGTACAACTTGTGAGCAACCGCCGATGAAACTGGCGATGAAGTTGCGAACCCGGCTTTTCCTGAGCATCTCCGCACTGATCACCGTCGCGTTGCTCGGGCTCTTGCTCGGGCTGGTCAGCGTGATGCAGATGGCCGGCAGCCAGGAAGCATTGATCCGCAGTAACTTCATCACCCTGGACCTGGGGCTCAAGCTGCGTCAGACCCTGGGTGATCAACTGATCATCATGCTCAGCGAGAAACCCGACTCCACCGCTTTCGCCGCCTCGAAGCAGCATTACTTCGAATTGCTGGAGGAAGGCATCGCCCAGGAGCCGGAGGAAACCGGAAACGAGCACGGTTTCAGAAAAGCCAAGGCCGACTACGAGAGCTTTATCCAGGCTTATGAAACCTCTCCGGACCCGTCGAATGTGCTCAGCAGCAACGACAACCTGACGGAAAAATTCAACTCGCTACGCAATGGCCTGATCGCCGAACACAAGCGCGCGCTGGACAACATCAGCACTACCGAGCGCCAGGCCCGGGAGCAGGCGCTGCTGATTGCCGGATTGCTTGGCCTGGTGGGGCTGGCGGTGCTGATCATCGGCTTCGTGACCGCGCAGGCCATCGCCCGGCGTTTCGGAGAGCCCATCGAGGCCTTGGCCAAGGCGGCGGACAATATCGGCCAGGGCAATTTCGATGTCACCCTGCCGATTTCTTCGGCGATGGAACTGAACCAGCTGACCCGGCGTTTCGGGATCATGGCCCAGGCACTGCGTGAACATCAGGCCACCAACGTCGATGAGCTGCTGGCCGGTCAGCAGCGTTTGCAGGCCGTGCTCGACAGCATCGACGACGGACTGCTGATGATCGATCGTCAGGGCCATCTGGAACACCTCAACCCTGTAGCCCAGCGTCAGTTGGGCTGGGAGTCCGATCGTCTGGGGCAGGGGCTGGGCACGGCGCTGGGGCGCCCCGAGCTTGATGAGCAGCTGCAAGTGGTACTGCGCGGCGGCACGCTGGAGCGGGCACTGGAAGACTTGAGTGTCGAAGTCGATGGCGAGTCGCGACTGCTGACCTACAGTCTGACCCCGGTCAGCCATACCCAGGGCCATATTCTGGGTGCCGTGATGGTGCTGCATGACGTCACGGAGCAACGAGCCTTCGAGCGGGTACGCAGCGAATTTGTATTGCGTGCCTCCCATGAACTGCGCACACCCGTCACCGGCATGCACATGGCCTTCGGATTGTTCCTTGAGCGCGCGCACTTTGCCCCGGACTCCCGGGAAGCCGACCTGCTCGATACCGTGAATGAAGAGATGCAGCGGCTGATGCAGTTGATCAACGACCTGCTTAATTTCTCCCGTTACCAGAACGGCTTGCAGAAGCTCACCCTGGCGCCGTGTTCCATCGAGGCGCTACTGGAACAGGCTCGGTCACGCTTTGCCTCGGCGGCCGAAGAGAAGGAAATCAGTCTGCTGGTGGAAGTGCAAGG
Source organism: Pseudomonas grandcourensis (assembly GCF_039909015.1). NCBI lineage: Bacteria > Pseudomonadati > Pseudomonadota > Gammaproteobacteria > Pseudomonadales > Pseudomonadaceae > Pseudomonas > Pseudomonas grandcourensis. The sequence continues at coordinate 132,176 of NZ_CP150919.1, read as the reverse complement.
ACCTTTGCCGCGGTTGCAGGCCGACCAGCCACAACTGGAGCGGGTACTCGACAACTTGCTCGACAACGCCTTGCGCCACACCGGATCCGGCGGGCGGATACGCCTGCAAGCCCGGCGCCACAGCGAGCGGGTCATCATCAGTGTCGAGGACAATGGCGAAGGCATTGCCTACGGTCAGCAAGGGCGGATCTTCGAGCCGTTCGTGCAGGTTGGACGCAAGAAGGGCGGGGCCGGGCTCGGACTGGCCTTGTGCAAGGAAATCGTGCAGTTGCACGGCGGGCGGATAGGCGTCTATTCACGGCCGGGGCAGGGTACTCAGTTCTATATGACGCTGACCGTTTAGGTCACTCTCACGCCTCGTCATCCAGGCGCCGGCCTCCCCGACGCCGCCCCCGGGTAATCAATTCAGTGAACTGCACTGCGCTCAGCGCGCGGGCGAACAGCCAGCCCTGGCCGAACTTCACGCCTTCACTGCACAGGAACGCGGCCTGGGCCTCATGTTCGATGCCCTCGGCAATCACCTTCAGGTGCAGCGACTGGGCCATGTGAATGATGTGCGGGGCCACGCCGCTGCTGGCGGCGTCATGGCCCAACGCATCAATGAACGCCTTGTCGATTTTCAGGCAATCGACCGGCAGGGTTTGCAAATAGGCGAGGCTGCAATAGCCGGTGCCAAAGTCATCAATCAACACCTGGTGCCCGACATCCCGCAGCGCTTGCAGGTTTTCCCTGGCCACCACCACATCGACCAGCCCGCGCTCGGTGACCTCAAAGGCAATTTGCCGCGCAGCGACGCGGTGCAGGGTCAGCAGCCGCGCCATCACCTGGCCGATCCGCGGAACCATCACGTCACACGCCGCGAGATTGACCGAGATGTACAACTGCGGGTTGGCACGCAGCAACTGGCCGAGTTGCTCGAGCAGGCGCTGCAAGACGAAGTCCGTCATCTGGCGAATCTGCCCGGTGTTCTCCGCCATGGGAATGAACAGGTCGGGACTGGTCAGGGTACCGTCCGGCCTGCGCCAGCGCAGCAGTGCTTCAGCCCCGACACAGTTGCGGCTATCGAGGTCGAAGATCGGTTGATACAGCACCTGCAACTCGCCACGGCGAATCGCGCCGGTCAGTTCAGCATCCAGCGACTGCCGCTGACGTACCAGCAGAAACACCAGGAACCCAACGCAGGTGCCCAGCGCGAGGCTGGCCGGCAGCAACCACCACCAGACCGCCGGGATATGCATGCCGGTGCGTGGGCTGATCAACACCAATTGATATTCCGGGTTGTCGGTGGGCATCCGGTATATCAGGCGCGCCTGGGTGATCTGCAGCGCATCACGGTTTTTCGGTGGCCAGGCCTCGGCCGGCGGCCAGACCTGAGAAGCGCCGAGCACCGGAATCGCGCGCGCGCCATGGTCGAGGACCACCAGCAGGCTGCTGCCCGGTGACAGGTCGACCATATCGGTCAAATGCCCGCGAGAGGTCGCAACCCGGAAATTCCCGCGTCCGAGCATCAGCGCGGCGCGGTTTTCATCGGGTTCGGTAGTGGTGTTGAGCCAATAGCTGTAAGTCGGGCCTTTGATGTCTGGCGATCGGCTCAGCGATAACCCTTCCTGGCGAGGACGATTGGAGCAGATTCGCGAGGAGTCCATGTAGGCGGCTTCGTAGACGAAGCGATAATTGAACGAAACCTGTTGCAAGGTTGCGATCATTTCAGCATCGCAGCCGCGCAAAGGTTGCGCTTCAAGGTCGTCAAGGCTTTCACGCAGTTGCCCGAAGAGCTGTTCCAGGCGGGCGAGGAAGCGTTCGCCCTGAGCATTCATTTCTTCGCTTTCGTTTTGCTCAACCTGGTGTATGGCGACGAACAGGCTGCCGGCCATCAATAACGTTGCGCTCAAGACAGCAGACATCAGCCCCAGGAACCAGGGGCGATGGAACCAACTACGGAAGGTCTCTCGAGCAGCGGTCATTGTGAAATATCCGAAGGATTACCAATGAGTTATAGCTGCTGAATGGGAAAAAGCCCTGACCGTCGGGCGGGCGTCATTATTTTGTCTGATTCAACACCAAAAGTAGCGCGGCAGTTTGCGCATCCGGAGTGCCATCGAAGCGTGCCGGACGGAAATGCATCTGAAATGCCGCGATCACATGCCGTGTCGCGACATCGAGCTCGCCGGTTTGTGGCGATGCATAACCCAGACGGGCCAACTGCGACTGAAACCAGCTGATGCTCGGCAACTGCTCGGCGAACAACATTTGCTGGCGCGCCACCGACTGTTCATTCGGCCAGATGCTCAGGCCTTCGGCGGCCAGACGCTTCCAGGGAAACAGCGGCCCCGGGTCCAGCTTGCGCAAGGGTGCAATATCGCTATGGCCAATGATCTCGCGAGGCTTTATGCCGTGACGCTTGCTGATGTCCTTGAGCAACACGATCAAGGACTGGACCTGATCTTCAGTGTAGGGATACCACACGCGTCCGGTCGGGGTGTCCTTGAAACCCGGGTTGACGATTTCGATACCGATGGAACTGGAGTTCAGCCAGGTCCGGCCATTCCACTCGCTCTCCCCGGCGTGCCAGGCCCGCGCATTTTCATCCATCAGCTTGTAGATGGTGGCGCCCTTGTCGTCGCCGATCAGGTAATGGCTGCTGACTTCACCGTGGGTCAGCAATTGCAACGAACGCTCCAGCGAGGCGTTGGTGTAATGCACCACCACAAATTGCACGCGGCTGTCGTAATTGGCCGAAGGGTGGCTGGTGTCGAAACGGGGACCGCTGGCACAGCCGGCAAGCACAATCAGCGATAGGATCAGAGCAAAATATTTCATGGCGAAAGGCAATACACGCAAGACAATAATGCAACAGTGTAACGTACTGCCTTGCGGGTGGACGGCAATCCCATCGAATTAAACAAAATGGAACAAATAACCGTCAGCTCGGTTCCACCCGGTTGCGGCCGGCATTTTTCGCGCGATACAGCGCCTGGTCGGCTCTTTTAAGCACCTGATCGCTATGTTCACCTGGCCTGAACGCCGTCATCCCGATAGACACGGTGATGGTCACCGGTTCTCCCTTGAAGTGGAACGGACAGGCCTCAATGGAGGCACGCAAGCTTTCCAGCAACTTCAGCCCCGCCGCCGGCACCGTGGACGGCATTAACAGCACAAACTCCTCGCCGCCAAACCGGGCAATGAAATCCGTCCCGCGCAGCCGCTTGCGCAACACGCCGGCGATGATTTTCAGCACTTTGTCACCGGCCAGGTGCCCGTAGTTATCGTTGATGCGCTTGAAATGATCGAGGTCGAGCATGGCCAGCAACAGCGTGTTGCCATGGTGCTGCCATTGTGTGACCTCATGATCCAGGCGCTCGCTCCAGGCCGCGCGGTTGGGCAGCCCGGTCAACGGGTCGACCAATGCCTTCTGCCGTTGCTCTTCAAGGTGCTCGCGGTAACCCTGGGCCTCCTGTTCCATATGGGCAACCCGCTCGGCCAGGCTGTGCAGGCGCGCAGCGACCTCTTGCTCGCGTTCATCGCGCTGCTTCTGGTGCTGGTCCATGGTGCCCAGCAAGCCTTCAAGATGGTTTTCCAGTACGTGCTTGAGATCTTCCAGGTCCGCGGCTTCCTGCATGCTGCTTTGCAGGCCATCGACCTGCTCGCGGATCTGCGTGTCCATCTGCCGCGCAGCCGAACGGTTGTCGGCGTGTCCTGCGGTGGCGGCCTGCAAGTTGCTCTGGAACGATTCGAGACGCTCGTTCAGTCGTTGCAGATAGGCTTCGAACTCATGCTGGCCGCTGTCGGTAATCGCCAGCATCAAGGTGGCAAAGTCGTCGAGGATCGGAAGCAGTTCGTACCAGTTCAGACCGTTTTTCAGACGATCGCGCATGGACTCGGCTTGCGGGCGATGACGCTCGGGCAATGTCAGATCGTCGAGCAGCCCCAGCAGCGTGTCTTCGATGTGGCTGGCCACCGAGCTGTAGGAGGGCTCGGGGGAGTCCGGGAGTGCGTAGAGAATGTCGTGTTCGGATGATGTCTGATCGACGGCGGCCAGGTCCTGTGTCGGCATCGAAGGTAAAGGCAAACTATCGGGCGATGTTTGCACGATCAGCTCGTCGGGGTTTGTTTCCGACTCAGGAGGCGTCGTGATGGTTTCCGGGGTCGGTTGCTCGGCCGATTCGGTTTCTGTCGCGGTGGCACTGGCCGGTTGTGGCTCCGCAGCCTGGGGGACAAAAGCCACGACTGCCGGAGCAGGCGCAGCCACGGTTGGCTCGGTCGGCGCAGACTCGTCTTCAACTCGCGCAGCAGGGGGTACCTCGAAAGTTGCCGCAGGGGTCTCGGCTACAGAGAACAGGGCAGGAGAAGTAGCCGCTGATGTCACCATCTCCTCCGCCTCACGCCCACCGAACAACCGCTGCAGCAAGCCCGGGCGGCCGTTCTCCGTCGGGGTCTCCAGTTGGCTCAGGGCCTTGCCCTGCAAGCCACTCAGCTCGCTGAGCAGCAAGGGAATCTCACGTGCCTGACTGACCCGCGCCTCCAGTTGCTTGGCGAAACTCTTGAGTGGCCGACTCACTTCCCGCGGCAGTGGCAATGTTTGCAGTTGAGTGACCAGCGCGGTCAGGGCGGCACTGGTCTGGTTGACCCGGGTTTCCCGACGCTGCTCCGAGTCGAGCACGGCTTTTTCCAGGCGTGGAATCAGCGCGGCCAGGCCGGCGTCCATGTCGTCGGTGCGCACGACTTCGCGCATTTCCTTCATGCATTGATCAACGGCGCGGTCAGTACCTTCCGCCGCCAGGGTGCTGCGCACCAGCCCGCGACGCAGCAAGTCGAGCCGCGCGTCCCAGCGACGTTCGAGCTTTTCCTGTTGTTCGATGCTTTTGAGGTATTTCTCTTTCCAGCGCTGTGCTTCGTCGCTCATTCAGGGGTTCCGCGAGGGGCAGGACTCAACGCGGGCAATGCATCGGCCGTGAGCGAACCCGGCAAACGAATCTCTACCGCGACCGGCAGGTGATCGGAAATGGGCTGTGCCAGCACCTCGACCTTTTCCAGGGTCAGGCTCGGGCTCAGCAGGATATGGTCCAGGCAGCGCTGTGGGCGCCAGCTGGGAAACGTCGCTTCCAGTTGCGGCGCCAGCAGGCCGAGATCGCGCAACGGGGAATGTTGCAGCAGGTCACTGGCATGGGTGTTCATGTCGCCCATCAGTACCTGATGCTTGTAGCCGCCAATCAACTCGCGAATGTAGGCCAGTTGCAGGCTGCGCGCCCGAGCGCCCAACGCCAGGTGCATCATGACCACCACCAGCGCTTCCGGGCCTTCGCCGAACCGCACCAGAATGGCTCCGCGCCCCTTTGGCCCCGGCAGCGGATGATCCTCAATTGCCCACGGGCGCAACCGGCTGAGCACGCCATTGCTGTGCTGGGCCAGGCGACCGAGATTGCGATTGAGTTGTTGATACCAGTAGGGAAAGGCGCCGAGCTGGGCCAGGTGTTCGACCTGATTGACGTAGCCTGATCGCAGGCTCCCGCCATCGGCCTCTTGCAAGGCGACCAGATCGAAGTCGCCCAGCAGATTGCCGATTTTCTGCAGGTTGTCGGCACGCCCGGTGTGCGGCAGCAGGTGCTGCCAGCCCCGGGTCAGGTAATGCCGATACCGCTCGGTACTGATGCCGACCTGGATATTGAAACTGAGCAAGCGCAGACGACTGTCTGCGGGCAGGCCCGTGGACTCCAGATGATGCTCGTTGACCCGCGGATCATGCAGGCCAACGATGCGTTCAGTACCCCATCGGCGCATGGCAGTGACTGCCCTTAGTTGGCGGCAGCCTTGTTAGCCGCTCGCTCTTTGTCGATCAGTTTGTCGGCCAGTTGCAGGGCCTGTTCGGCACCGCCGGCAGAACCCACGTCAAAGCGGTACTTGCCGTTGACGATCATGGTTGGAACGCCGGAGATTTCATACTTCTTGGCCAGTTCACGAGCCTTGACGATCTGACCCTTGATGGCGAAAGAGTCGAAAGTCGCGAGGAACTTGTCCTTGTCCACGCCTTGGGTAGCGAGGAAGTCGGCCATGTCGTTCTTGTCGGTCAGTTTCTTGTGTTCTTTCTGAATCGCATTGAACACCGCGGCGTGAACGTTGTGCTCGACACCCATGGCTTCAAGGGTCAGGAACATCTGACCGTGAGCGTCCCACGGGCCACCGAACATGGCTGGAATACGTACGAAGTTCACGTCCGAAGGCAGCTTCTCGACCCACGGATTGATCACTGGCTCGAAGGCGAAGCAATGCGGGCAGCCGTACCAGAACAGCTCTACCACTTCGATCTTGCCAGGCACGGCGACCGGAACCGGGTTACTCAGTTCGACATAAGGTGCGGCGGGGGCTTCAGCGGCCTGGGCAGTCATGCCGAACAGGCTGGCAGCGGCAAAAACGGCGCTGATGATCAGATTACGCATGCTTCACTCCTGGACAAATTTTTTCGCCTCGCGCGACCTGTTATCAGACAGGTCCTGGCGGGCTTGAGTTCTGTAGTGTAACGGCAGCGGCCACAAAAAAGGGCGGCCAAAGCCACCCTTTTTATACTCGTTGCAACGGATTAATCGAGCGTTAACGTTGCAGGTGATAAGCACCCCGTTCAACACTCGATCCGCCAGCCTTAGTGCAGGCCTTGAATGTAGCTGGACACCGCGGCGATGTCTTCGTCGCTCAGCTTCTTGGCAATGGTCTGCATGGGTTTGGTATCGCCGTCGTTGGTACGGCCGCCGTCTTCCTTGCGGAAATCGGTCAGTTGCTTGCCGACGTATTGAGCGTGCTGGCCACCCAGGTGCGGGAAACCGGCAGCCGCGTTACCTGCGCCATTTGGCGAGTGGCAACCGGTGCAGGATGGCAGGCCCTTGGCCAGGTCACCACCACGGAACAGGGCTTCACCGCGAGCAACGATCTTTGGATCGGCGGCACCGACGCTGCCTTTCTGGCTGGCGAAGTAGGCGGCGATGTCCGCCAGGTCCTGATCGCTCAGGTTGGTCAGCAGGCCGGTCATTTCCAGAACGGTGCGCTTGCCCGACTTGATGTCGTGCAATTGCTTGGTCAGGTAGCGTTCACCCTGGCCCGCCAGTTTTGGAAAGTTTGGCGCCATGCTGTTGCCATCCGGGCCGTGGCAGGCGCCACAGACGGCGGCTTTGGCCTGGCCGGCTTTTGCATCACCCGGTTGTACTGCCTCACCTGCAGCATGGGCCATGCCGGAGATGCCCACGGTCAACAGCAGACTCACGATCAATTTCTTCATCAGCTAATCCAACTACGGCTAAGGGTTAAGAGTTATGGACCGGGCTTACTCGCTCATCCAAAGGATGATGGCTTGGTAATCCTCGGCACTGCAGTCCATGCACAAACCACGCGGCGGCATCGCCTTGAAACCCTGGGTCACGTGTTGCACCAGCGTCTCCATACCTTTCGCCAACCTCGGCGTCCAAGCTTCCTGATCGCCTTTTTTCGGCGCCATGGGGAGTTGGCCGGAATGACAGGCACCACAAACACGGTTGTACACAGCTTCCGGATCCTGTGTAGCCTGAGCGCTGTAAAGCGGCATCAATACACCGGCAGCTAGCAGCCATTTCGTCATAAAACGACCTTTTCAGGGTTGAGAGCGAGCTGCGTTCTAGTGCGCAATCAAGGTCTGTCGCTCTCGTGAACTTCATCCTTCGCTGGGACAAAGCGCACACAAAATCTGCGGCATTATATACTGGCGTCACTGAAACGGAAGCGACACTGCTTGCCGCACCCATTCCTGGCGCCGCCCACATCGGAAATCCCATGCAACTCAAGAATCCCATCCTCGGTCTGTGCCAACAGTCCACCTTCATGCTCAGCGCCGCCAAAGTCGACCAATGTCCGGATGACGAGGGCTTCGAAGTCGCCTTCGCCGGGCGTTCCAACGCCGGCAAGTCGAGTGCCTTGAACACCCTGACCCACGCCAGCCTGGCGCGCACCTCGAAAACCCCGGGGCGCACGCAACTGTTGAATTTCTTCAAGCTAGACGATGAACGCCGTCTGGTCGACCTGCCGGGCTACGGTTATGCAAAAGTACCGATCCCGCTCAAGCAACACTGGCAGCGTCACCTGGAGGCTTATCTGGGTGGTCGCGAGAGTTTGAAAGGTCTGATCCTGATGATGGACATCCGCCATCCGATGACCGATTTCGACCTGCTGATGCTCGACTGGGCCGTTGCTGCCGGCATGCCGATGCACATCCTGCTGACCAAAGCGGACAAGCTGACCTATGGCGCGGCCAAGAACACGCTGCTCAAGGTTCAGGCGGAAATCCGCAAGGGCTGGGGCGATCTGGTGACAATCCAGCTGTTTTCGGCCCCCAAACGCATGGGCCTGGAAGATGCCTACACCGTACTGGCTGGCTGGATGGAGCTGGCGGACAAGGGTGCCGAAGCAGAAGCTCAGTAAGTGCCGAAAACTGCCTGCGGTGCACCCAGGCAGTTTTCTCCGGGCAAAAAAAACCCCGGGCTTCATATGGGGAGGGAGAAGTTCCGGGGTTCAAGCTCTAGACCGCTAGGGCGGGGTCCAGATATCTGCCAACACTTAACACAACATAGGAGCATCGAAGGGCTTCACCAGCCATTCAGTAACTCTGAGTGGTCGTGTGCAAGATTAGTTCAGATTTTTTTCAAATAGCTTTGAAATAACTCTGATAGCCCTGCGGACTAAGCTTTTTTTGCGCCCTTCTGCCGCGGCACTATGCCGCAGCAGAAAAGGTCTTTTCAGGGGGCTCAGTGAGCCTCATCCCAGTTATTCCCGACACCCACTTCGACCAGCAACGGCACATCCAGTTTCGCCGCGTCGCTCATGTGCACGCGAATTTCATCGCGAACCTGGTCGACCAGGTCTTCGCGCACCTCGAGCACCAGTTCATCGTGCACCTGCAAGATGACTTTGGCGTCGAGGCCCGACGCGGTCAGCCAGTTATCCACCGCGACCATGGCTTTCTTGATGATGTCCGCGGCAGTACCTTGCATCGGTGCGTTGATCGCTGTGCGTTCGGCGGCGGCGCGCTCTTGCGGTTTGTTGGAGTTGATGTCCGGCAGGTACAGGCGACGGCCGAAGAACGTCTCGACATAACCTTGCTCGGCGGCCTGGGCACGCGTGCGGTCCATGTACTGGCGAACACCGGGGTACCGGGCGAAGTAGGTATCGATGTAGGCCTTGGCGGTCTTGGTGTCGACGCCGATGTCCTTGCCGAGCTTTTGCGCGCCCATGCCGTAGATCAGGCCGAAGTTGATCGCCTTGGCGCTGCGGCGCTGGTTGGAGGTCACGTCGGCCAGTTCGACCTTGAACACTTCGGCGGCGGTCGCAGTGTGTACGTCCAGATTGTGGCGGAAGGCGTTCATCAGCCCTTCATCCCGGGACAGGTGCGCCATGATCCGCAGTTCGATCTGCGAATAGTCCGCCGCCAACAGCTTGTAACCGGCCGGGGCTACGAACGCCTGGCGGATGCGACGCCCTTCGGCGGTGCGCACCGGGATGTTCTGCAGGTTCGGATCGCTGGAGGACAGCCGCCCGGTGGACGCCACCGCCTGGTGATACGAGGTATGGATCCGCCCGGTACGCGGGTTGATCTGTTCCGGCAGACGGTCGGTGTAGGTGCTTTTCAGCTTGCTCATGGAGCGGTATTCCATGAGCACTTTGGGCAATCGATAGTCGTCTTCTGCCAGTTTGGCCAGCACTTCTTCGGCGGTGGAGGGCTGGCCCTTGGCGGTTTTCTTCAATACCGGCAGGCCGAGCTTCTCGTAAAGGATCACGCCGAGTTGCTTGGGCGAACCGAGGTTGAATTCCTCGCCGGCAATCTCGAAGGCTTCACGCTCCAGCGCCACCATCTTGTCGCCCAGTTCGATGCTTTGCACGCCCAGCAAGGCGGCGTCGACGAATGCGCCCTGGCGCTCGATACGCGCCAATACCGGCACCAACGGGATTTCGATGTCGGTCAGCACGCTGGCCAGGCTTGGAATGGCCGAGAGCTTTTCGAACAGGGTCTGGTGCAGGCGCAAGGTGATATCCGCATCTTCGGCGGCGTATGGCCCGGCCTGCTCCAGGGCGATCTGATCGAACGTCAGCTGCTTCACGCCTTTGCCGGCGATGTCCTGGAAACTCACCGTGGTGTGGTCCAGATACTTCTGCGCCAGGCTGTCCATGTCATGGCGCGTGGCCGTGGAGTTCAGTACGTAGGACTCAAGCATGGTGTCGAAGGCGATGCCACGCACGGTAATGCCGTTGCCCTGATCACCGCCGATGGCGCAGTTGGCCAGGATGTTCATGTCGAACTTGGCGTGCTGGCCGACCTTGAGCTTGCTCGGGTCTTCCAGAATCGGCTTGAGTGCGCGCAGGACCGTGTCGCGGTCCAGTTGTTGCGGCACGCCGATGTAGGAATGGGTCAATGGGATGTAGGCCGCTTCGTTGGCCTGAACCGCGAACGACAGACCCACCAGTTGCGCCTGCTGCGCATCGATGCCGGTGGTTTCGGTGTCGAAGGCAAACAGCTTGGCGTTGTTCAGTTTTTCCAGCCAGGCATCGAAACGCGCTTGATCGAGGATGGTTTCATAGGCAGCTTCAGCCGCGGCGGCCGGTGCTTCGGCCTCTGGCTCGCTGAACAGGTCGGCGGCCGGTGCAGGCTCGGCGGCAGCGCTCAGTTCCAGGCGTTTGGCATCGCGATCAAGGTCGTTCAGCCAGCTCTTGAACTCCAGCAGGGTGTACAGCTCGTAGAGTTTGGCCGGATCTTCAGGCCCCATTTGCAAGTCGTCGAGCCCAACGTCCAGCGGCACGTCGATCTTGATGGTCGCCAGCTGATAGGAAAGGAAAGCCATTTCCTTGTGCTCTTCGAGCTTGGCCGGCAGGGTCTTGGCGCCGCGAATCGGCAGGGTCGGCACGATGTCGAGCTGCGCATAGAGCTCGGTCAGGCCACCGTTCACACCGACCAGCAGGCCGGAAGCCGTCTTCGGACCGATACCCGGGACACCCGGAATGTTGTCGGAAGTATCGCCCATGAGCGCCAGATAATCGATGATCTGCTCCGGAGCGACGCCGAATTTCTCCTTCACGCCCTCCACGTCCATGCTGCTACCGGTCATGGTGTTGACCAAGGTAATGTGACCGTCGACCAGTTGCGCCATGTCCTTGTCACCGGTGGAGATGACCACCGGACGATCCGCCGCCGCGCTGCTGCGGGCCAGGGTGCCGATCACGTCATCGGCCTCGACGCCTTCGACGCACAGCAGCGGGAAGCCCAGGGCGATCACGCTCTGGTGCAGCGGCTCGATCTGCACGCGCATATCGTCGGGCATGCTCGGACGGTTGGCCTTGTATTCGGCGTACATGTCATCGCGAAAAGTCCCACCCTTGGCGTCGAACACCACGGCGAACGGACTATCCGGATATTGCTTGCGCAGGCTCTTGAGCATGTTCAGCACGCCCTTGACCGCGCCGGTCGGCAGGCCTTTGGACGTGGTCAGCGGTGGCAACGCGTGAAAGGCGCGGTACAGGTAAGAAGAACCGTCCACCAGGACGAGGGGGGCTTGGCTCATGAGCAGGATCAACCTTTTCGGCGGGTCCGGCGCTAGAATAGCGGGACCGTTGACGACAAAGGGACAAGGTTATCATGCGCACACTAAATCGCCTGTTGCTGGCTGGCTTGTTTGCAATCGCACCACTGGCCGTCATGGCGGCGGACGATGTTTCGAAACAGGAGCCGGAGGTTACGATCCACACGGAAGGGGACAAGGTCATTCAGGAATACCGTCAAAACGGCTTCCTGTATGCGATCAAAGTCACACCAAAAGGCGGCAAGCCGTACTTTCTGGTGCGTGCGGACGGTACCGATGCAAACTTCATTCGTTCGGATCAGCCGGATATGCTGATTCCGTCGTGGAAGATCTTTGAGTGGAAGTAGTTTCTTAATTTCAATCGGCGCTGGCCCAATGCCCGCGCCCGTACTGGCAGTTAAAACATGTCTGTGTTCACCCCCCTGGCTCGGCCCGAGCTGGAAGCTTTTCTCGCCCCTTATGGCCTCGGCCGCCTGCTTGATTTCCAGGGGATTGCCGCCGGTAGCGAAAACACCAATTTCTTTATCAGCCTGGAGCAGGGCGAATTTGTCCTGACCCTGATCGAGCGTGGTCCGGTTCAGGAAATGCCGTTCTTCATCGAACTGCTCGACGTGCTGCACGGTGCCGACCTACCGGTGCCTTACGCCTTGCGCACCACCGACGGCGTGGCTTTGCGCGAACTGGCGGGCAAACCTGCGCTGCTGCAACCACGCCTGGCCGGGAAGCATATCAAGCAAGCCAACGCGCAACATTGCGCGCAGGTGGGAGAGTTGCTCGGCCATCTGCACCTGGCGACCCAGGCCAACATGATCAAGCGCAAAACCGATCGCGGCCTGGACTGGATGCTGGAAGAGGGCACGCAGTTTTTGTCGCACCTCGGTACCGAACAGAAAGACCTGCTGCAGCGGGCACTGGAAGAAATCACCCGGCAAAAAGAAAAAATCCTGGCACTGCCACGGGCAAACATTCACGCCGACCTGTTCCGCGACAACGCGATGTTCGAAGGCACGCACCTGACCGGGCTGATCGATTTCTACAACGCCTGTTCCGGGCCGATGCTCTACGACGTGGCGATTGCCTTGAACGACTGGTGCTCGGACGACGATGGCGTGATCGATGGACCGCGTGCGCGGGCCTTGCTCGGCGCTTACGCAGCCTTGCGACCGTTCACAGCGGCCGAAGCCGAGTTGTGGCCGACCATGCTGCGGGTGGCGTGCGTACGGTTCTGGTTGTCACGCCTGATCGCAGCGGAGTCGTTCGCCGGGCAGGACGTGTTGATTCACGATCCGATGGAGTTCCAGTTGCGCCTGGCGCAGCGGCAGACGGTCAATACACCGTTGCCTTTCGCCCTTTAAAGGCTTTGACCTGTGGGAGCGAGCTTGCTCCCACAGGGTCTGGCGTCGGTTACAACGACTCCAGACACCCCGCCAGATCATTCCCCAATTTCTCCAACACCTGCTCATAGCCCTGGGCAGTCGCCGGCGTGTACCCGCCCAGCGCATCCAGTTCAGCCAGCTTCACCGGCAAACCCGCCACCAGGGTTTCCGCCAGGCGCGGCCGCAGCGGTGGTTCGCTGAACACGCAGGTCTTGCCGACTTCCTGCAACCGCGCGCGCATCGCTGCGACATGCTGGGCACCGGGTTGCACTTCGGCCGCGACGCTGAACACACCCACATGCTTGAGGCCGTAGGCGTCTTCGAAGTAGTCGAAAGCTTCGTGGAACACGAAGTAGGGCTTGCCCTGAACATCGGCCAGGCGTTTCTTCAGGCGCGCATCCAACGCATCGAGGCGCTCGTCGAAGGCTTTCAGATTGCTCTGATAGCGCGTGGCATTGTCAGGATCGGCGGCACTCAGGTCCGCCGCCATTTTCGTGGCGATGACCCGGGCGTTGACCGGCGACAGCCACAGGTGCGCATCGAGGCTGCCCGGACGGTGATCGTGGTCGTGTTCGTCAGCTTCTTCGGCATGGGAGTGGCTATCTTCGGCAAAGCGGCGCAGTTTCATGCCCGGCAAATCCTGCACGGCGACGTTGGGCAACGTACGACCATTGAGCACCCGTGGCAGGAAGCCTTCCATGTCCGGGCCGATCCAGTACAGGAGGTCTACCGATTGCACCTTGCGCACGTCGGAAGGGCGCAACGCATAGTTATGTGGTGAGGCGCCCGGCGGCAGCAAAACCTCGGGGATCGCCACGCCATCCTGCACTGCTGCGGCGATCAACTGCAGAGGCTTGATGCTGGTAAGAACCTTGACCTCGGCCTGCGCCGAACCGATCAGCAGAAAACTTGCGATAAATGCGACAAAAACAGAAAAAAGTCGGGACACGATGACCACTCGAAGAGGCGAGAACGGGTAACATAATAACGTCTCTCACAATCGTCGTCGCCGCTCATGCTAAAAACACCGATCGCCAGCCGTCCCCACGACCACTCACATTGCGTTCACAGCGCTTTGTCCGAGGCCGATACCCTGTGCGCACGTCAAGGCCTGCGCCTGACCGCGTTGCGCCGGCGAGTGCTGGAACTGGTGTGGCAAAGCCACAAGCCCCTGGGTGCCTACGACATTCTCGCGGTACTCAGCGAGCAGGACGGTCGCCGCGCCGCGCCGCCAACGGTGTACCGCGCGCTGGATTTCCTGCTGGAAAACGGCCTGGTCCATCGGATTTCCTCGCTCAACGCCTTCATCGGCTGCAATCACCCGGAACATGCCCACCAGGGTCAGTTCCTGATTTGCCGTGCGTGCCACGCAGCGATCGAACTTGAGCAAAAATCCATCAGCGACGCGATCATCGCCAGCGCCAGGGATGTCGGGTTTGTCGTCGAAGGCCAGACCGTCGAAGTGGTCGGTCTCTGCTCGGGTTGCCAGGGGGCTTGATGAGCAACGCGCTGATCCGTCTTGAGCAGGTTGCCGTCAAGTTCGCCGGGCAACCGGTGCTGGACAACATCCAACTGAGCGTAGAGCCGGGGCAGATCGTTACCCTGATCGGCCCCAACGGCGCCGGCAAAACCACCTTGGTGCGGGCCGTGCTCGGCCTGCTGAAACCGGACAGCGGCAGCGTCTGGCGCAAGCCGAAACTGCGGGTCGGTTACATGCCGCAAAAACTTCATGTCGATCCGACCCTCCCGCTGTCGGTCCTGCGTTTCTTGCGCCTGGTACCGGGCGTGGACCGTGCGATGGCCTTGGCGGCACTCAAGGAAGTCGGCGCCGAACAGGTGATCGACAGCCCGGTGCAAAGCGTTTCCGGTGGTGAAATGCAACGTGTGTTGCTGGCCCGCGCCTTGTTGCGCGAACCGGAACTGCTGGTACTCGACGAACCGGTACAGGGTGTCGACGTGGCCGGCCAGGCTGAGCTGTACAGCCTGATCACTCGTCTGCGTGACCGTCACGGTTGCGGCGTGCTGATGGTCTCCCACGATTTGCATCTGGTGATGAGCACCACCGACCAGGTGGTTTGCCTCAATCGTCACGTCTGCTGTTCCGGCCATCCCGAACAGGTCAGCGGCGATCCGGCTTTCGTCGAGCTGTTCGGAAAGAACGCACAAAGCCTGGCGATTTATCACCACCATCACGACCATGCCCACGACTTGCATGGCTCGGTGGTCAAGGCGCCCGCGTCGGGCCAACCCCATGTTCACGGAGATAGCTGCAAGCATGGCTGATTTTCTGCTCTACGCCCTGCTTGCAGGCCTGGCCCTGGCCGTCGTCGCAGGCCCGCTGGGGTCTTTTGTGGTCTGGCGGCGCATGGCCTATTTCGGCGACACCCTGTCCCACGCGGCATTGCTCGGCGTGGCCCTGGGCTTCCTGCTGGATGTCAGCCCGACCGTTGCCGTCACCGTTGGCTGCTTGCTGTTGGCGGTGATGCTGGTGACCTTGCAACAACGCCAGCCACTGGCATCCGACACACTTTTGGGAATTCTCGCACCCAGCACGCTCTCTCTGGGCCTGGTGGTACTAAGCTTCATGCACGAAGTGCGTATCGACCTGATGGCCTATCTGTTCGGCGACCTGCTGGCGATCAGTCCGACCGATCTTGCCTGGATCCTTGGCGGCAGCGCTGCGGTACTGCTCTTGCTGGTTGCGTTGTGGCGCCCACTGCTGGCGATCACGGTGCATGAAGAACTGGCGAGGGTCGAAGGCCTGCCGGTGGCGGGATTGCGCCTGGCCTTGATGCTGTTGATCGCCGTAGTGATCGCCGTGGCGATGAAAATCGTCGGGGTATTGCTGATCACCTCGTTGCTGATCATCCCGGCGGCTGCGGCACAACGTCACGCCCGCTCACCAGAGCAGATGGCACTGGGCGCGAGCCTGCTGGGCATACTCGCCGTGTGTGGCGGGCTGGCGCTGTCCTGGTTCAAGGACACCCCGGCTGGCCCGTCGATTGTGGTGACGGCCGCCGCGCTGTTTCTGCTGAGTTTTGTTCTGCCCCGTCGAGGGGTGTAGACTTGCTCGTTTTTTGCGCAAATAGAGAGTCGCAGGAATGAAGTCGTTCGCCTCCCGTTATCTGCTCCTTGTCGCATTTTCTTTGCTGCTGGGCGCCTGCCAAAGCACGCCATCGGAAGCCACCAAGGCCGCCGATGCACGGGCCACGGCTATCGTGCAGCTGGAGCAAAACATCGCCAGCGATGAACTGGCCACCGCCGAAGACCAATTGGCAGCCTTGCAGGCCGAATCGCCCAACGATGCTTCTCTTGAGCAATACCAGCGGCAACTGGCCGAAGCCTATCTGCGCCGCAGCCAGATCGTGCTGCAAAAGGGTGACGTGGATGCCGCCGCGACCGCCTTGAGCCGTGCCCGCGCATTGATGCCCAAGGCTCCGGCACTGACTGGCGGCGTCAACGGCTCGATTGCCCAGGCACGCAAGGCCGAGCTGGAAAAAGCCGAAGCCGCCCTCAAGGCTGCCGAAGCCAAGCCAAAAGCCAAGGTTATCGACCTGACGGCTGAAAGCACCACGGTCGCACTGAATATCAACGATATGGGCAAACTGCGTCGCCAACTGGATGCCATCGCCGCCGATGTGGTGAATTTTCAGTGCGACGTAAGCATTCAGGCTCCGCGCACCAACGATTACCCTTGGCTGGCTAATTTGCTGACCAAACGAGTGAAGAAACTCGATCCCGAGTTTGATCTGACGCTGGAACGGCAGATTTTGCGCAGCGTTCCGGCGCAGATGGTTCTGACGCCTCGCAAATCTTAAAAGCATCGCGAGTCTGCTCGCGACGGCGTCCTTTCTGGCAAAAACAATTTCAGGTCGAAATTGCCTTCGAAGTTGGGCCAGCTTCTTTAGCCGTTCCTTTTTCCTGACCTTTGATCGCGTTATTGCCAAATGACAGGACCAATGCGAAATAAATGCTAAGAACCTCTATACGGACAGGCTAAAATGCGCGCCCGGCTAACCGCTGATCCTTTTCTAACGCGCCCCACAAGGTTCGCTACGTGATCGAGTTTCAAAACGTCCATAAAACCTACCGCGTCGCCGGTAAGGAAATCCCCGCCCTGCATCCGACCAGTCTGACGATTGAGAACGGGCAGGTTTACGGCTTGATCGGTCATTCCGGTGCAGGAAAAAGTACCCTGCTGCGTCTGATCAATCGCCTGGAAAACGCCAGCGGCGGCAAGATCATCGTCGATGGTGAAGAAGTCACCGCTCTCGACGCCAACGGCCTGCGCCGCTTCCGTCAGCAGGTCGGGATGATTTTCCAGCACTTCAACCTGCTGGCCTCCAAGACTGTCGCCGACAACGTAGCGCTGCCGCTGACCCTGGCCGGCGAATTGTCGCGCAGCGAGATCGATGCGCGCGTGGCCGAGTTGCTGGCGCGGGTCGGGTTGTCCGACCACGCGAAAAAGTACCCGGCGCAATTGTCCGGCGGGCAGAAGCAGCGTGTCGGCATTGCCCGTGCGCTGGCGACCAAGCCGAAAATCCTGCTGTGCGATGAAGCCACCAGCGCCCTCGACCCGCAAACCACCGCATCGGTGTTGCAATTACTGGCCGAGATCAATCGCGAGCTGAAACTGACCATCGTCTTGATCACCCACGAGATGGACGTGATCCGCCGGGTCTGCGACCAGGTAGCCGTGATGGACGCCGGTGTGATCGTCGAGCAAGGCTCGGTGGCCGAGGTGTTCCTGCATCCGAAGCACCCGACCACCAAACGCTTCGTGCAGGAAGACGAGCAGATCGACGAAAGCGAACAGCGTGACGACTTCGCTCACGTACCAGGTCGCATCGTGCGTCTGACCTTCCAGGGCGAAGCGACCTACGCGCCTCTGCTGGGCACTGTCGCCCGGGAAACCGGTGTGGACTACAGCATCCTGGCCGGTCGTATCGACCGCATCAAAGACATCCCATACGGGCAACTGACCCTGGCCGTGACCGGCGGTGACATGGAAGCGGCCTTTGCCCGCTTCACCGCGGCCGACGTCCACATGGAGGTGCTGCGCTAATGGAAGCCCTGACAAGTTTCTTCGCCAATATCGACTGGTTCGAAATCTGGCTGGCCACCGGCGATACCCTGCTGATGCTCGGCGGTTCGCTGTTGTTCACCGTACTGCTCGGCTTGCCCCTGGGGGTGCTGCTGTTCCTGTGCAGCCCACGCCAGTTGCTGGAAGCCAAAGGCGTCTACGCGATGTTGTCGCTGGTGGTGAACATCCTGCGTTCGCTGCCGTTCATCATCCTGTTGATCGTGATGATCCCGTTCACCGTGTTGATCACCGGCACGTCCCTCGGTGTCGCCGGTGCGATCCCGCCGCTGGTGGTGGGTGCCACGCCGTTCTTCGCCCGCCTGGTGGAAACCGCCCTGCGTGAAGTGGATCGCGGCATCATCGAAGCGACCCAGGCCATGGGCGCGACCACGCGACAGATCATCACCAATGCCTTGCTGCCGGAGGCTCGTCCGGGCATCTTCGCGGCGATTACGGTGACAGCCATTACACTGGTGTCCTACACGGCGATGGCCGGTGTCGTGGGCGCCGGTGGTCTGGGTGACCTGGCGATCCGCTTCGGTTACCAGCGTTTCCAGACCGATGTGATGGTGGTGACCGTGGTGTTGCTGCTGGTACTGGTCCAGGTACTGCAAACCGTTGGCGACAAATTGGTCGTCCACTTTTCCCGTAAGTAAGACATGAGCCGGCCATTCGCTGGCAGGTGCCAAACGGGCACCTCACATGGAGTTAGCTGAATGAAAAAACTACTCGTGGCCTTCGCGGCCGTTGCGGCATTCTCTGCCCACGCTGAAACCCTCACCGTCGCGGCCACACCGGTTCCGCACGCCGAGATCCTCGAATTCGTGAAACCGGCCTTGGCCAAAGAAGGCGTGGACCTGAAGGTCAAGGTATTCACCGACTACATCCAGCCGAACGTGCAGGTCGCGGAAAAACGCCTGGACGCCAACTTCTTCCAGCACCAGCCATACCTGGATGAGTTCAACAAGGCCAAGGGCACCCACCTGGTTTCCGTGGCCGGCGTGCACCTGGAGCCCCTGGGCGCTTACTCCAGCAAGTACAAGACCATTGCCGAACTGCCTGGCGGTGCCAACGTAGTCATCCCGAACGACGCCACCAACGGCGGCCGTGCGCTGTTGCTGATGGCCAAGGCCGGCCTGATCAAGTTGAAGGATTCGAACAACATCCTGTCGACCGTCAAGGACATCACCGAGAACACCAAGGACCTGAAAATCCGCGAACTGGAAGCCGCGACCATCCCGCGCGTGCTGACCCAGGTCGACCTGGCGCTGATCAACACCAACTACGCGCTGGAAGCCAAGCTCGATCCGGCCAAGGACGCGCTGTTCATCGAAGGCAGCGACTCGCCATACGTGAACATTCTGGTGGCTCGCCCGGACGACAAGGACAGCGACGCGATGAAGAAACTGGTCGCAGCCCTGCACAGCCCGGAAGTGAAGGCCTTCATTCTCGAGAAGTACAAAGGCGCGGTAGTGCCGGCGTTCTGATCGAACTGCTGCAACGAAAAGGGGCGCATTCGAATGCGCCCCTTTTTTGTGCCCGAATCACGGCCCCCCCTGCTCGCGATGGAGTGTCAGTCGACACCCATGCAGCTGACACACCTTCGCGAGCAGGCTCGCTCCCACAGGGCTCGGTGGTGTTTTCAGTTGCGCTTGAGCATCACCGGTAACTGCGCCACCAATTTCACATTGTTCAACGGCGCCCGAATAAACCCGCGCTGAGTGCCATCCGGCCCGATCACCGCGAGGTTACCGCTGTGGTCAACGGTGTAGTTGGGCTTGCTGGTGTCCGCCGGAATGAATGGAATGCTCACCGCGTTGGCGATCGTTTGCAGCTCATCGGTCGACGCCGGGGTCAGGCCGATGAACTGCGGGTCGAAGTAGCCCAGGTACTGCTTGAGTTGCTTGGGCGTATCGCGATTGGGGTCGATGCTGACCAGCACGATTTGCAATTTATCCACAGCCTCGGGCGGCAACTCGCTCTTGATCTGCCGTAGCTGGGCAAGGGTGGTCGGACAGATGTCCGGGCAGAAGGTGTAGCCGAAGAACAGCAGGCTCCACTTGCCTTTCAATTCATTGATCGCGACTGGCTGGCCGTCCTGATTGGTCATCATCACGTCCGGCAGATTACGGCTCTGCGGCAGCAAGATGATGCCGGCGTCGATCAGCGCCGTCGGATCGCCCTGGTTTTTCCCGGACAATATCTTGTTGACGGTCAGGCCCAGGATCAATGCGACCAGGGCGACGAGAATGAAGACGGTTTTCTGGGTTCGAGTCATAGGTTCAACAGTAGGTAGTGGTCTACGAGCAGGGCGATAAACAGCAGGAACAAGTAGTAAATAGAGTACTTGAACGTGTTGATCGCCGCGTGCGGCCGAGTGCCACGGTACAGCACCACGGCCCATTGCAGAAACCGCGCGCCCAACCCGAGCGCGCAGACCAGGTAGAGCGTGCCGCTCATGTGGATCACATAAGGCATCAGGCTGACGGCAAGCAATGCGAAGGTATAAAGCAGGATGTGAGTCTTGGTGTAGTGCTCGCCGTGGGTGACCGGCAGCATCGGGATGTCAGCCTTGGCGTATTCCTCCTTGCGATGGATCGCCAGCGCCCAGAAGTGCGGTGGGGTCCAGGCGAAGATGATCAGCACCAGCAGCAGCGGTTCGGCGCTGACGTGACCGGTGGCGGCGGTCCAGCCGAGCAATGGCGGCGCGGCACCGGCCAGACCACCGATGACGATGTTCTGTGGGGTCGCGCGCTTGAGGAATCCGGTGTAGACCACCGCGTAGCCGAGCAACGAGGCGAGGGTCAGCCACGCGGTCAGCGGGTTGGTGAACGCCAGCAGCATGGCTTGCCCCAGGACCGCCAATACCAGCGCGAACGTCAGCGCGGCGGTCGGCGAAACCCGGCCTTCGGCGAGCGGCCGTTTGTGGGTGCGCGCCATCACCGCGTCGATGCGCCGGTCCACCACATGATTGACCGCCGCTGCGCCACCGGCACACAGGGCGATGCCCAGGTTGCCGAAAATCAGCACCGTCCACGGCACCCCGGCGCGGGTCGCGAGGAACATCCCCACCAGTGAAGTGATGAGCATCAGCACCACGACCTTGGGTTTGGTCAGTTCCAGGTAGTCACGCCAGATCGCCTGACTGGGACGTTCGCCGATCAGAATCGCCATGGCATCTCTCCTTTTATTGTTATGGGCCCGGCTGAATGTTTACGCGGGCTGAAGTGCCAGCGCGCTTGCTTGACCCGGACCAGACTGGTTCGGGCGTGGTAATTGACCAGCACCATGGTCAGCAACAACGCCGCCCCGCCCGCGTTATGCGCAACGGCTACCGGTAGCGGTAGATGGAACAGCACGTTGCTGATGCCCAGGGTGATTTGTGCGCCAAGGGCGATCAGCACCAGGCCTGCCAGGCGCGTCATGCCGACCGCTTTCAGTTGCCAGGCCAGACCGAGCAGCACCAGAGTCACCAGCAGGGCGCCGATGCGGTGGGTCAGGTGAATCGCCGTACGGGCATCGCTGTCCAGTTGCCCGCCGAGGTAGTTCGGGCCGATGTGCTGGGTCAGGTGAAAGCCGTTGGCGAAGTCCGCCGCTGGCAACCACTGTCCGTGGCAGGTCGGGAAGTCGATACAGGCCACCGCGGCGTAATTGGAACTGACCCAGCCCCCGAGGGCGATTTGTCCGATCACCAGCAGCAGCCCCGCCGTCGCCCAGTGCTGCAAACGTCGTGGCACGGTCAGCGCCGGGAGTACGCCGGACAGGCGCAAGGTCAGCAGAAACAACAGGCTCAAGGTCGCGAAGCCGCCCAGCAAATGCCCGGTGACCACCTGCGGCCAGAGCTTGAGCGTTACCGTCCACATGCCGAACGCGGCCTGGCCAAAAACCACCGCCAACAGAAACAACGGCAGCTTCACCGGCTGCCCGGGATGGCGGCGATGAACCCACGAACGACCGGCCAACACCGCGATCAACAACCCCAGCGTGCCGGCGAAGTAGCGGTGGACCATCTCGTTCCAGCCCTTGTGGGCCTCGACCGGAGCGTCCGGGAAATGCAATTCGGCATGGGCCAGTTGGGCTTCGCTTTTCGGCACGCTGATGAAGCCATAGCAGCCCGGCCAGTCCGGGCAGCCGAGGCCGGCGTGGGTCAGGCGGGTGTAGGCGCCGAGCAACACCACAATCAGTGCCAGCAAGGTGGCAAACAACGCGAGGCGAAATCCAGGTTTGGCCATGACGATGCCCTTATCCGATGTTCGACAGTTTCAACAGGTGGCGCAGATCGTTGAGCAGGTCCTTGCCCTTCACCGACGGGTCGTAGCGCAGCACCAGATTGCCGTGGGGGTCGATGATCCACAGGTGCGGCGCGTCATTGCTCTGGGCGCCTTTTGTGTGGGCAGGCAAGTCCAGTGAATAGCGTTGCAACTGTGGGTACTCGCGTTGAAGTTTAGTCTCGTAATCGCTGTTCAGCGTCTGCGCGGCGGCCAATGCATGGCTGGCGCGGGACGCATCGCGGCCAAGGCCGATCTGGATTTGCCGCGCCAGATACACCAGTTGCTGGCAATCCACTGCGCAATCCTTGGGCGCCGTCACCAGTAGCTGCCAACGCTCTTCCTGGGCCTGCACGCCGATGTCCGCGCGGGTCTGACCGTTGCCGATCAGTTCGCCGTGATAACTGCGGCCCTCGGGCACCCAGAAATTCAGCTTGTACATGCCGGTGGCGAGGATCATCGGACCGATCACCCCGAGCAGGATCAGCAGCAGTTGCATACGGCCCTTGCGCCGGTTCACCGAAGGTTTCGCCTCAGACATGCTGGGTGGATTCATGGCCGCTCCCATGGTGTTTCTCCTTTGCGTTGTGCCAGCCGAGATAGAGATAAAGACCGAACAGGGCGATCGCCATGGCGAACCACTGCACGGCATAAGCGATGTGTTTTTCCGGGCCCATGGCGACTACGGGCCAGTCGGCCTGATAGGTGACGGGGCCGGTTTCGGCACGTAGTTCGTAGGCAAAGCCTTCGCGATTCAGTGCTGTCCAGAGCTTGTCTGGCTCAACGGCCGTAATCAGCTTGGGCCATGTCAACGTTGTGGGATCTGCGTGCAATTGGAACGGCGCCCCGGGGGAGACGTAGACCCACGCGTTGAGGCTGACTGCTTCGCCAGGTGTCTTGAATTGCGGTGGTGTGCGGCGCTCCCGCCAAGGCAGCCAGCCGCGATTGACCAACAGCCAAAGCCCGCTGGCCTGATCGTGAAAGGGTTGCAACAGCTCGACGCCAACCCTGCCGTTGCGTTGACTGTTATCCAGCAGCAGGCTGTGTTCGGCATCGAACCGGCCGTACAGGTGAACCCGACGAAAGGCTGGGTCTGTCGTGTGTTGCAGTTCGGTGCTGGCCATCGGCTCAGCGGCCCGGCGCTCGGCGTAGGTTTGCAGCAGCGCGCTTTTCTCCGCGCCCCGGCTCAATTGCCAGAACCCCAGGGACACCAGTAGCGGCAGCAACAGCGCCACCACCAGCGTTGGCACGATACCCGGCCGAAAGCGCTTCATGGCATCGCCAGAAAGTCGGTCATCGCGATAGCTATACTCAAGTGCATCGCTTATCCCCCCGGAGTCTCACCATGCTCAAAGCAGCCATCGTCCTGATGCTGATTGCCACGGTTGTCAGCCTGTTCAGCGGCCTGTTTTTTCTGGTCAAGGACGACAGCCGCTCAAACCGCCTCGTCATTGCCTTGAGTGTGCGTGTCACTCTGGCCGCCATTACCCTGGGTCTGATCACCTGGGGTTTTTTCAGCGGCCAGTTGGTTTCCCATGCCCCCTGGTAACTAAAAACTCACAGCCTCAGAGCACATAGACGAAGACAAACAGCCCGATCCACACCACATCCACGAAGTGCCAGTACCAACTCGCCGCTTCGAAACCGAACTGGTGCTCGTTGTCGAAGTGCCCGCGCATGATCCGCACCAGCATCACGAACAGGATGAGGGTGCCGATGGTCACGTGGGCGCCGTGGAACCCGGTGAGCATGAAGAAGGTCGCGCCGTAGATGCCCGAGCCCAGGGTCAGGCCCAGCTCATGGTAGGCGTGCATGTACTCTTCGGCCTGGAAGGTGAGGAACGCACAACCAAGCAATACGGTGAGCGCCAGCCAGAGTTTCAGTGCGCCGCGATGGCCCTTTTTCAAGGCATGGTGGGCGATGGTCACGGTCACGCTGGAGCTCACCAGCAACACGGTGTTGAGCAACGGCAGACCCCAGGGGCTGATGACTTCCTTGGGCGGCGGAAACAGTTTCGAGTCGGGGTTGCTCAGCAGCGGCCAGGTGAACTGGAAGTTCGGCCACAACATGTGCGCAATGCCTTTGGCGCCTTCACCGCCAAGTGCTGGGCCGGAGATGTGACGGACATAAAACAGCGCGCCAAAAAAGGCGATGAAGAACATCACCTCCGAGAAAATGAACCAGCTCATGCCCCAGCGGAACGAGCGATCCATCTGCGCGCTGTACAAGCCGCCGCGACTTTCCTTGATCACCGTACCGAACCAGCCGAACAGCATGTAAGCCACCATCAGCCCGCCGACGAAAAAGATCAGAGGCCCGTGGGATTCCGGACGCGCCGCTTTCAGATCGTTGAACCAGGTAGCCAGGCCGTACACGGTGGTGACCATGCCGAGCGTGGCGATGATCGGCCATTTGCTCTGGGCGGGAACGTAATAATGTTCATGAGTTGCCATTTATTGTTCTCCTTATCGGGCACGCTCAGCCGCCAGTGTTTACAGCTACCGGTGGATGTCGGGCGGTGATATCGAACAGCGTGTAAGACAGCGTCAGGTGCTTCACTTCCTTGGGCATGTCACGGTCAACGATGAAACGTACCGGCATCTCGATCCTCTGACCGGGCTGCAGCACTTGCTGGGTAAAACAGAAGCATTCGGTCTTGTGGAAGTACGCCGCCGCGGTGCTCGGCGCAATGCTCGGCACAGCCTGGGCACTCATCGGCCTATCGGTGGGGTTGTGAGCGATGAAGATCATCTCGTTCACCGCCCCCGGATGGGCCACCAGTTCCTCGCCCTTGGGATAGAAGTCCCAGGGCATGTCGGCGGTGTTGGTCGACAGAAACTGCACGCGCACTTGCCGCGAGGTGTCGACCGTTTGCTCACCCTCGTACTGCCCGCCGGTCTTGCCATTAATGCCAAAGGCCTTGCACATCACGTCGTAGATCGGCACCAGGGCAAAGCCGAACACAAACATTGCCACCACCACGGTCAGCAGGCGCGTGACCAGTTTCTTCAACGAAATCGAGTCAGCCATGACTTCGAACCTCCACACCAAACCCTGTGGGAGCGAGCTTGCTCGCGATAGCGGTGTGTCTGACACACCGAGTTGGCCCTATCGCGAGCAGGCTCGCTCCCACAGAAGGGCAGGTGTTCATTTCACTTCCGGCGGCGTGGTGAAGGTGTGATACGGCGCCGGCGACGGAATGCTCCACTCCAGGCCTTCAGCCCCGTCCCACGGCTTGGCCGGTGCCGGCGGGCCGCCGCGAATGGTCTTGATCACGATGAACAGGAAGAAGATCTGCGTGGCGCCGAACATGAATGCGCCGATCGACGACACCATGTTGAAGTCGGCGAACTGCAGGTTGTAGTCCGGAATCCGCCGCGGCATGCCCGCCAGTCCCACGAAGTGCATCGGGAAGAAGGCCAGGTTCATGCCGATGAACGACAGCCAGAAGTGCAGCTTGCCCAGGGTTTCGTCGTACATGTGGCCGGTCCATTTCGGCATCCAGTAGTAGGCCGAGGCGAAGATCCCGAAGATCGCCCCCGGCACCAACACGTAATGGAAGTGCGCGACCACGAAGTAGGTGTCCTGGTACTGGAAGTCCGCCGGGGCGATGGCCAGCATCAACCCGGAGAAACCGCCGATGGAGAACAGGATCACGAACGCCACGGCAAACAGCATCGGCGTCTCGAACGTCAGCGAGCCCTGCCACATGGTGCTGGCCCAGTTGAACACCTTCACACCCGTCGGCACCGCAATCAGCAGCGTGGCGTACATGAAGAACAGCTCGCCCACCAGCGGAATGCCGACCACGAACATGTGGTGCGCCCAGACGATGAACGACAGGAACGCGATACTCGCCGTGGCGTAGACCATCGAGGTGTAGCCGAACAATGGCTTGCGCGAAAAGGCCGGAATGATCGAGCTGACGGCACCGAACGCCGGCAGGATCATGATGTACACCTCGGGGTGACCGAAGAACCAGAACACATGCTGGAACAGCACCGGGTCTCCGCCACCGGCGGCACTGAAGAAGCTGGTGCCGAAATGGATGTCCATCAGCATCATCGTCACGCAACCGGCCAGTACCGGCATCACCGCGATCAGCAGGAACGCGGTGATCAGCCAGGTCCAGACGAACAGCGGCATTTTCATCAGCGTCATGCCGGGGGCGCGCAAGTTGAGGATGGTGGCGATCACGTTGATCGCACCCATGATCGAACTGATCCCCATCAAGTGGATGGCGAAGATGAAGAAGGTCACGCTTTCCGGCGCGTAGGTCGTCGACAGCGGCGCGTAGAACGTCCAGCCGAAGTTCGGCCCGCCACCGGGGGTGAACAGGGTCGACACCAGCAGCAGGAACGCCGCCGGCAACAGCCAGAAGCTGAAGTTGTTCATGCGCGGCAGAGCCATGTCCGGCGCGCCGATCATCAGCGGGATCATCCAGTTGGCGAGGCCGACGAAGGCCGGCATCACCGCACCGAAGACCATCACCAGACCGTGCATGGTGGTCATCTGGTTGAAGAATTCCGGCTGGACGATCTGCAGCCCCGGCTGGAACAGCTCGGCGCGAATCACCATCGCGAACGAACCGCCAAGCAGGAACATGCAGAATGCAAACCACAGGTACAGCGTACCGATGTCCTTGTGGTTGGTGGTCAGCACCCAGCGCATCAGGCCTTTGGCGGGGCCGTGGGCGTGGTCGGTGGCGGTATGAACATGTTCATCGATTACAGCAGTCATGTCCTGTCTCCTGCAAACAGATGGGCTGGGCAGGCCGGGGTGCGTAGCCCCGACCGGTTCCTTACGTGCGCAATAGACCGGGTCATTTGCTTTCCGCCTGTTTCAGCTCCAGCACTTCTTTAGGCGTGACCATGTCGCCCTTGTTGTTGCCCCAAGCGTTACGTTCATAGGTCACGACCGCTGCAATATCGACTTCCGAGAGTTGTTTGCCGAACGCGGCCATGGCGGTGCCAGGCTTGCCGTGGAAGACAATGCTCAGGTGGGCCTCTTTGGGCCCGGTGGCGATCTTCGAGCCCTTGAGCGCCGGGAACATCGGCGGCAGGCCCTGGCCTTCGGCCTGGTGACAGGCCACGCAGGTGGTGTGATAGATCTTGTCGCCGCGATCCTTGAGCTCGTCGAGGGTCCATTCCTTGCTGGTCAGCTCTTTGAGCTGCGCGGCCTCGGTCTTGCGATCGGCCAGCCATTTTTCGTAATCGGCCTTTTCCTTGACCTCGACCACGGTCGGCATGAAGCCGTGATCCTTGCCGCACAACTCGGCGCACTGGCCACGGTAGATGCCGGGCTTGTCGACACGGGTCCAGGCTTCATTGACGAACCCGGGAATCGCATCGCGCTTGACCGCGAATGCCGGCACCCACCAGGAGTGGATCACGTCGGCGGAGGTCACAAGGAAGCGCACTTTGGCACCGACCGGCAGCACCAATGGCTTGTCGACTTCGAGCAGGTAGTGCTCGCCCTTGGTTTCCTTGTTGTGGATCTGATCCTGTGGGGTGGTCAGGTTGCTGAAGAACTCGACGTCCTGGCCCAGGTATTTGTAGTGCCACTTCCACTGGTAGCCGGTGATCTGGATATCGATCTCCGGCTCGCTGGCGTCGTACATCTTGATCAGGGTCGCGGTAGCGGGAACCGCCATGGCCACGAGGATCAGGAAGGGCACGATGGTCCATAGGATTTCGACGGTGGTGCTTTCATGAAATTTGGCGGCCACCTGCCCGGTCGAGCGGCGGTGGAGAATCATCGACCAGAACATGGCTCCAAATACGATGATGCCGATCACCACACAGATCCAGAAAATGATCATGTGCAGGTCGAATACTGCGTGACTGATTTCAGTCGCTCCAGGCGCCATATTCACAGTCCAGGCCGCTTGCGCCTGACTGAAAATCGACCACAACAGGAGGCCCATCCAGACATGTGGATGTCGCATCATTGCGGGTTCCCCTTATCGTTCTTGTTATCCCGCCGGCTTTCACCTGCGGCAAGGGAGCGGCTGCATCAGACTACGAACTTGAGCACCGGGCCTTGCTGCATATGCAGTCGGGCGTCATCAGCTAACTCCATTCCAACCCGAGTATAGACAGCGACTCCGACCTCGCAATGCGAAGGCGTAAATGATCTGAAACAGCATTAACTTGCGTTGCAGGGCACGAATGGAGAAGGATGCAGACGAGTGGTGGCAAACCGATATAACGGGGCCGTCTCAAGGATGAAATAATTATGACAAATGCGTCTTAGCATTTTTCGTAAGCCAGCTAAGTTATGTCTTCCCTATTTCATTGCCTTGTTTCCTGGAGTTTTCATGAACACCGCCGCATTGCGCGAGCAGATCCAAAAAGCCCAACAACACGAAGCCGAGACCGGCCTGCTGACGCGTCAGCTGGAAAGTAAATTGCCTCATCTGCACCCGGCGATCCAATTGCCGGAGGCCGATACCAACGGCGTACTGACGCGATTCGTCGCCGCCTACATCGAAGAAGTGCCCGATCTGCTGGATGCAGCCAATGAAGTCGCCAGGGAAGCGGGCATTGAGTCACAGATCAAACCGGTGCTGACAATCGCCGAACAGTACTTCCTCCAGCCGCCAGCCATCATGGCCGGCCATATCGGGCTCGACAGCCTGCTGGATGAAGCCTATCTGGCGCACCGGTTTGTCGAGGAGGTCAACGACCTGTACATCAAGCATTTCGGCCAGCCACTGATCCCCTTGGACATGACTGTCGCCAACCTGATTGCTCACCAATTGATCGGTGAGTCGTTCGCCAACCAACTGGACGAAGTGGTGCATCACGCCATCGACGAGATGCTCAACGACGAAAGCTTCGCACTGGAGTCGGTGGAAACCTACCGCGAGAAGCTCAACAGCCCGGACACCGGTGCCGCGTGGAAACGCTGGCCGTGCATGTCGCGGCGCTTGGGCGTAGGCCTGGAACTGGATCAGCCGGCGGCTTGATCCACCGGTAAACACAATCCCCTGCGGGAGCGAGCAAGCTCGCTCCCGCATTGGTCCTCAGCCAGCCGCACCTATGCCGGTGTTGGTACGAACCCTGCCTTCGAGTCTGCGCTTCAACCCCCGCGATTCAATCAGCAGCTTCGAACCCTTGGCCGCATTCGCCCGGCCCCATTCCTCCAGCAGCTCCAGACACGAGTGATCGATGTAGCTCAGGTTATTGAGCGGCACATGCACCGTCGCGCCGGGTGGAATACTGCCCAGCACCCGGGTCAGCGCCGGCACTTTGAGGAAGGTCGCCGCGCCCACCAGGCGCAATTCCATTTGCCCTTCCTGCGGCAGGTCGATCAGGCTGATTTTCAACCGCGATGCTTTCAGCGCCAGTTTTACCAGCGTCAGGCCAAAGCCAATCAACACACCAGTCAGCAGGTCCGTGAAAACGATGGCGAGCGCGGTTGCCGCATAGGTGAACATCGGCGCCCGACCATACCGGCCCAAACCACGGAAGACCTTGAGATCCACCAGCTTGAAACCGGTGTACACCAGCACACCCGCCAGGCTCGCCACCGGAATGCTTTGCAGCACGCTGGACAGCAACAGCACGAACGCCAACAACCACAGGCCGTGGAAAATGGTCGAAAACCGAGTGGTTGCTCCAGCCTGAACATTCGCCGAACTGCGTACGATAACGCCGGTCATCGGCAACGCCCCAAGCAGGCCACACAGCATGTTGCCGATACCTTGCGCCGACAATTCCCGGTCGAAGTCCGAGCGCTGGCCGCTGTGCATGCGATCAACCGCCGCGGCCGAGAGAAGAGTTTCGGCGCTGGCGATGAAGGCCACGGCAAACGCCGCGATCAGCAGGGTCGGATCAGCCAGGTTGAGCAGATCCGTGGGCTTCAGCCAGTCGATGGCCTCCGTCAGGTTGGCCGGAACCTCGACCCGTTTGACCTGCAACGCCAGCACCAGGCTGGCAAGCGTGGCCAGACCGACGCCCAGTAGCGCGCCAGGAACGAAGCGCAGGGATTGTGGACGGGATTTCTCCCACAGCCACATGACGGCGATCGTCGACAAACCGAGCAACCCGGCTTGCCAGCCAAACGTGGGCAACGCCTGAGCCAACGCCGCCGGGAAGGCCGCCAGGTTATCCAGGCCCGAGGGTTTGGGCACGGCATCGAGCATCACGTGCACCTGAGACAGGATGATCAGCACGCCAATCCCGGCCAGCATGCCGTAAACCACCGCGGGTGCCGTCACCCGAAACCAGCAGCCCAGCTTCAAACGGCCAGCCACCAGTTGCAGCAATCCCGCCAGCAACAGAATGGGCCCAAGCATGGCGATACCGTGCTGGCGAACCAATTCGAATACCAGAACGGCCAGGCCCGCCGCCGGGCCGCTGACTTGCAGCGGCGAACCGGCCAACCAGCCAACCACCAGACCACCAATGATGCCGGTGATCAGGCCTTTGGCCGGCGGCAGTCCCGAGGCAATCGCGATGCCCATGCACAGGGGCAGGGCGACCAGAAACACAACCACCGAAGCCAGCAGCTCCCGTGGCAGAACAGCTTTGAGTCGAGCAGCACGCATGTTGAAACTCCCGAAGTTTTCTTCAGGCATGGCAAAGCCAGGCTGCCTGAACGGCAGCCTCGGCTGAACCACACAACGATTTAGGAGGATTTAGAAGCGCGCTTTGGGCGTCGCCACGGGAATCGGCAGGCTGCCATTGAGCGGCAGGAAACAACCTTGATCGGCGTCGTACGCTTTGATTTCGCTGGTTTCGATGTTGTAGACCCAGCCGTGAATAAACAGCTGACCGTTGGCCATGCGCGAGGCCACCGACGGATGGGTGCGCAGATGCTGCAATTGGGCGATCACATTCTCTTCGGTGAGGATGTGCATGCTTTCGCTTTCGCTAGAGCAGTTGCAGTTCTCCTGCACCATGGTTTTGGCCACTTCGGCATGACGCAGCCAGGCTTTGACCGTGGGCATTTTTTCCAGACTGTCCGGGTTGAGCACCGCGCGCATGGCGCCGCAGTCGGAATGCCCGCAAATGATGATGTGATGCACCCCCAAAGCCAGTACGGCGTACTCGATGGCCGTGGAAACACCACCGTTCATTTGCCCGTAGGGCGGCACGACGTTGCCGACGTTACGGGTCACGAACAGGTCGCCGGGGGAGCTTTGGGTAATCAACTCGGGAACGATGCGCGAGTCGGCGCAGGCGATGAACATCGCTCGCGGCCGCTGGGCCGTGGCGAGTTTCTTGAAGAGCTCTTCCTGCTGAGGAAAGATCTCATGATGAAAATGCAAAAAGCCGTCAACGATATGCTGCAACGCTGCATCGGCGGTTTCGGCCTCGGGTTGGGCTGAAGCCGACGCAGCCAACGGCTGTTTATCCTTGTCACTCATCAATTCATCCTCATTGGCGGCCTCAGGGAGTCATCCCGTGTGGTCCGGTGTGAAGCCAGTGGCTGGTTAAAAAACATCCAGGCCAAACATCTCGACCCATCAGTCACTCGATGAACAAGGTAGCGGCCGAATCTTAATTGAAACTGAATAAAACGCTCTGGAATGCGTGTTCCAGGTCACAAAAAACGTGACCAGCCTAAGGCGTGAGCGCGATCTTCAGTACTCAACCATAGGCCAATTGTCCTCAAATCAACGACATTTGGCGACCGGGCGGACAAAAGGCATTGCAGTCCAGGTCGAAGCCTTCCCGATGATTGAGCTCCAGACGCTTGATGGTTTTGGCAAAGCGCTGTGCCAGCAGGTCGGCGAAGGGACCTTCGCCGCGCATTCGAGCGCCAAAGCGGCTGTCGTAGAGCTCACCACCACGGCTCTGCCGAATCAGGCTCAACACATGCGCCGCCCGTTGCGGATAGTGGGCGCCCAGCCATTCTTCGAACAGCGGCGCCACTTCCAGCGGCAGGCGCAACATCATGTAGGCAGCACTTTGCGCCCCGGCCGCATGAGCCTCTGTGAGCAGGCTTTCGAGCTCACTGTCGTTGATCATCGGAATCATCGGTGAACACAGCACGCCCACCGGAATGCCCGCCTCGCGCATGACCCTGATCGCCCGCAATCGGGCCTTGGGCGCTGCGGCGCGGGGTTCGAGGATGCGTTTGAGTTCGTCGTCCAGAGTGGTCAGGCTGATCATTACCGCCACCAGTCTTTGGCTGGCTAGCTCGGTCAGCAGGTCCAGGTCGCGAAGAATCAGCGAGCCCTTGGTGACGATGGTCACGGGGTGTCGGTAACGCAGGAGTACTTCGAGTGTTTGCCGGGTGACCTTGTATTCACGCTCGACCGGCTGATAGGGATCGGTGTTGGAGCCGAGGTTGATCGGCGCACATTGATACCCACGTCTTGAGAGTTGTTCCTCCAGCACCTGCGCGGCGTTGGTCTTGGCGATGAGTCTGGTTTCGAAATCCAGCCCGGGCGACATGTCCCAATAGGCATGGCTTGGCCTTGCGTAGCAGTAGATGCAGCCATGCTCACAACCGCGATAGGGATTGATCGATCGGTCAAAGGGCAAGTCCGGCGACGCGTTGCGGGTAATGATGGTTTTCGCCGTTTCAATACTCACCTCAGTGCCTTGGGTGAGCGGTACTTCCTGGTACCAGCCGTCATCCTCAACCACCGAATGGCTGGGGGCAAATCGGTTGTGCGGGTTGGTTGCGGTACCGCGGCCACGGGGAGGCAGAGAGCTAACCATTGGCGGACTCCATTATCTGTATATTTATACAGTATACGACCCGCTACGAATCGACCAGTACCGCTCAGCCCTTCATCTGGCGACGGGGCGTCGTGAGTTACTTGTTCATCAATGAGGAGAAAACTGAGGAAACATATAGTCAGTGGTTAGATCCAATACCCACCCGTATATTCAGCCCGACAAGCAACACCCTCAACAGCCATCAAATAAAGGGATTTATTAATGTCATTCTTTAATCAGCGCGGTATCTTCCTGCAACTCATGCAACCGAGCCCTTCGGAGCCCAACACACTGGTTTCGCTACAACTGGCTCGAAAAGAGTTGAGTTGGGATGCGGAAAATGAAATACAAATTGAAAAGCTGGTCGACTCAACTTACTACACCGCCACTTCCACCGACCGTGGTAACTCGTTCAGCATCAGGGCCGTCGTCAAGGATGTCGATGGCGACGGAAACATCGGTGCCGACGACAAAGCCAAGTTGCAGGCGCTGGCAAAGGCTTATGCCAGTATCGTCAATCCCTGAGCCCTGATTTTCCAATCACTGGAAAGCGCTATGCCGAATGCATGCGGGCTCCCGCATGCATTCCAGACATCCTCGAGGATAAAAAATGTCCAAGCCCATAAAAACCGGTGCTTATCTACAAAAAATAAAAACGCCGGAAGATGTGCAGATAGTTATCAAACTAATAAGGGCAGGCGAGTATCCAAACAAAACAATGGAGCAGTTCGCTGATGTTCTCGCAAGCGCTCCCTCCGTGACACTCCATATAAAAAACGATAGCAAGACTTCAAAGTTCGATTTTGATCCATGGTCCGATATCAATGTCACTCCAGACAATAGCATCGACGAAAAGGACATTGCCGCCCTTACAAATCTTGCACTCGCTTTTTATCATCAACAAGTAATTGCTCCAGAGGGCATAGCGTACCTTTATTGTCTTCCCGCTGAGCTTCGAGTAGATGTTGAGGTATTTGACATTGATGAAGAGGATCATCAACTGTATAGCCTCGGTGTGTACGAGACCAAATCTGCGGATTCCGGCTCGCCTTTTGAAGGTCGTGAGCGCAACCCTGAAACTGGACAGGTGTTTGACTATGGGGCCGAACTGAACGGCTTGCTCAAAGCATTCATCAAACTGAAACTATAACCTGAGCGCAGGCTTCACGATTCTTTGACAGTCAGCTCACAGGCCTTTGACCGTGCATGGCTAATCCTTGCCACCCTCTTCCCGTCCCTTTCTGAACGGTCGCCAAGCATGTCTTTTCCACGTTTTTTATCTGCAATATGCCTGTCGCTGGCTGCACTCGTTAACCTGACACCGGCACTTGCTGACGATAGTGTGACGCAGCGTCCGGCAGACTGGGCTCAACCGGTCGAGAAGCAATACAACCTCTTCCAGATGTCGCCGACGCTCTATCGTAGCGCCTTGCCGGACAAGGGCGCGGTGCCGCTGCTGGAGAAACTCAAGGTGGGCACGGTGATCAACTTCCTGCCCGAAGCAGACTCCAGTTGGTTGTCCACGCCAGGCATCACGCAGGTACAGCTGCCTTATCGCACCAACCACGTGGACGACGCCGATGTGCTCAAGGCCTTGCGCGCCATTCAGTCTGCCGAAGCCAAAGGCCCTGTACTGATGCACTGCAAACACGGTTCCGACCGTACCGGCCTGATGGCAGCCATGTACCGGGTTGTCATCCAGGGCTGGACCAAGGAGGAGGCCCTGAATGAAATGACCCAGGGCGGCTTTGGCGACAGCACCCACTTCAAGGACGGCATTCGCTACATGATGCAGGCCGACGTGGAAAAACTGCGCACGGCCCTGGCCAATGGCGATTGCAGCACCAGCCCGTTCGCCGCGTGCTCGATGAAAAGCTGGTTCAAGTCCGCTCATATCGAATAAAAAAAGGCCCCCGTTGCATTGCGCAACGGGGGCCTTTTTCACTCAGTGTTGTTCGTCAGGCTTTTTCTTCAGTTTCGGATTCGGGAAGAACTGAACCGCCTGAACCTTGGTGTCGGCAGGTTTGAGTGCGCTGGTATTAACCCGCGTACCCAATTCCTTGGGCACCGACAGCCCTTGCTCATTGAGTGTGTCGGAGTAACCGCAGGCCACGCACTCTCGGTGCGGGACCTGGTCTTCATTCCACATCATCAACTTGTCCGGCTCGCTGCATGCCGGGCAGACCGCCCCGGCGATAAAGCGTTTTTTCGTAATCACAGGTCCCTCACTCATGCTGCCGCGTCCTCACTCAGGCCGCTGTGGCGCAAGAGTGCGTCAATTGATGGCTCACGACCACGGAAGTCGACGAACAGCACCATCGGCTCCTGGGAGCCGCCACGGGCCAGGATTGCTTCGCGGAACGCACGACCGGTGTCGGCGTTAAGCACGCCTTCCTCTTCGAACTTCGAAAACGCATCGGCGGACAGCACTTCAGCCCATTTGTAGCTGTAGTAACCCGCGGCGTAACCGCCAGCGAAGATGTGCGCAAAGCTGTTAGGGAAACGGTTGTAGGCCGGCGGACGCATCACCGAAACCTCGTCGCGCACGCCTTCGAGCACTTGCAGCACGCTGCGGCCGTCGCCGTGGGTGGCGTGCAGTTCAAAGTCGAACAGCGAGAACTCCAGTTGGCGAACCATCATCAGGCCGGACTGGAAGTTTTTCGCCGCGAGCATTTTCCCGAGCAAGTCCTGAGGCAGCGGCTCGCCGGATTCATAGTGACCGGAAATCAGCGCCAGGCCTTCCGGCTCCCAGCACCAGTTTTCCATGAACTGGCTCGGCAGCTCGACCGCATCCCAGGCCACGCCGTTGATGCCGGACACGCCAGCATGCTCGACGCGGGTGAGCAGGTGATGCAGGCCGTGACCGAACTCGTGGAACAGGGTGGTGACTTCGTCATGGGTCAGCAGCGCGGGCTTGCCGCTGTCGGCCGGGGTGAAGTTGCACACCAGGTTCGCCACCGGGCTTTGCAATACACCGCCTGCGGTGCGACGACGGTCGCGGGCGCCATCCATCCAGGCACCGCCACGCTTGTTGGCGCGGGCATAGAGGTCGAAGAAGAAGCGGCCGACGTGCTGGCCGTTTTCCTTGATTTCAAACAGGCGGACATCCGGGTGCCAGGTGTCGAAACCTTTCTGCTCGGCAATCTCGATGCCGTACAGGCGCTGGACGATGGCGAACAGGCCGCTGAGCACTTTGTCGATCGGGAAGTAGGCGCGCAGGGCTTCCTGGGCCACGCTGTAGCGTTGCTCACGGAGTTTTTCGCCGTAGAAACCGCTGTCCCAGCTTTGCAGGTCCGGGCAACCTTGCTCGGCCGCATAGGCCTTGAGCTGTTCCAGATCCAGGGTGGCGAACGGCTTGCTGCGCTTGGCCAGGTCGCGCAGGAAACTCAGCACCTGACCGCTGGACTCGGCCATTTTGGTCGCCAGGCTCAGCTCGGAGAAACTGCTGAAACCCAGCAGCTTGGCCAACTCCTGACGCAGGTCGAGGATTTCTTCCATGACCGGGCCATTGTCGTTCTGGCCGGCGTTCGGGCCCTGGTCCGACGCGCGGGTGCAGTAGGCGGCGTAGACTTCTTCACGCAGTGCGCGGTCCTGGGCGTAGGTCATCACCGCGTAATAGCTCGGGAATTCCAGGGTGATCAGCCAGCCGTCCAGATCCTTGGCCTGAGCTGCTGCGGCCATTTGCGCCTTGGCCGAGTCGGTCAGGCCGGCGAGGGCGGCTTCATCGGTGATGTGTTTGGTCCACGCCTGCGTGGCATCGAGCAACTGGTTGGAGAAACGGCTGCCCAGTTCGGACAGCTTGCTCTGCACTTCGGCGTAACGCTTCTGTTCGGCTTCCGGCAGGTCGATACCCGACAGACGGAAGTCACGCAGGGAGTGTTCCAGGATGGTTTTCTGCGCCACGTCGAAACCGGCGGCTTCCGGGCTGTTGGCCAGGGCTTCGAAAGCCTGGAACAGTTCGCGGTTCTGGCCCATTTCGGTGGAATAGGCGCTCAAGGCCGGCAGGCACGACTCGTAGGCTTCACGCAGTTCGGCGCTGTTGCACACGGCATTGAGGTGGCTGACCGGGCTCCAGGCGGCACCCAGGCGGTCGTTGAGTTCGTCCATCGCCAGTACCAGGCCAGCCCACGTTGGCTGTTTGACCTGGGTCTTGAGGATCTCGACGATAGCGGCACGGTTGTCAGCCAGGATCTGTTCAATGGCCGGTTGTACGTGTTCGGCGCGGATGGCGGAGAACGGCGGCAGGTCATAGGACTGCAAAAGAGGGTTGTTCACGCTCACGGTTGATACCTTGGCTGGAGAAACATGCAGCCATCTTAATTACAATCGACGTTCACCGCAGCTATCAGCAACAGAGAGAAACCCTATCGTGAACCTTCGCAAGTATCAGAACCACACGCCACGGCTGGGTAAGGGCGC
The DNA here is from genome assembly GCF_039909015.1 of Pseudomonas grandcourensis. Classification (NCBI taxonomy): domain Bacteria; kingdom Pseudomonadati; phylum Pseudomonadota; class Gammaproteobacteria; order Pseudomonadales; family Pseudomonadaceae; genus Pseudomonas; species Pseudomonas grandcourensis. The sequence continues at coordinate 94,769 of NZ_CP150919.1, read as the reverse complement.
TTTTGTCGACGGCTCGGCGGTGGTGATCGGCGACGTTGAAATTGGCGAAGACAGTTCGGTCTGGCCGCTGACCGTGATCCGTGGCGACATGCACCGCATCCGCATCGGCGCGCGCACCAGCGTGCAGGATGGCTGCGTGTTGCACATCACCCACGCCGGGCCGTTCAATCCCGACGGTTTTCCGCTGCTGATCGGCGATGACGTGACCATCGCCCACAAGGTCATGCTGCATGGTTGCTCGGTAGGTAGCCGGGTGTTGATCGGCATGGGCAGCATCGTCATGGACGGCGCGGTGGTCGACGATGATGTGATCATCGGTGCCGGCAGCCTGGTGCCGCCGGGCAAGCATCTGCAAAGCGGCTTCCTGTATGTAGGCAGCCCGGTAAAGCAGATCCGCCCGCTGACTGACAAGGAACGCGCGTTTTTCACCTACAGCGCGGCGAACTACGTGAAGCTCAAGGACCTGCATCTGGCCGAAGGCTACGACCAGCTTTGACTCGCTCCGCTTATTCAGGATTCGACATGCATTACCAAACCGTTTTGTTCGACCTCGATGGCACCCTCACCGACCCGCGCGAGGGCATCACCCGTTCGATCCAGTTCGCCCTGGGCAAACTGGGTATCGATGAGCCGGACCTGGCAAAACTCGAACACTTCATCGGCCCGCCGCTGTTGCAGGCGTTCATGCAGTTCTACGACTTCGATGAAGCCAGGGCCTGGGAGGCGGTGAATTTCTATCGCGAGCGCTTCAAGGTCACCGGTCTCTACGAAAACCGCGTGTTCGATGGTGTCACACCGCTGCTGGAAACCCTGGGCGGACAAGGGCGGCAGCTGTACATCGCCACCTCGAAACCCTGGGTGTTCGCCCGGGAAATCGCCCGGCATTTCGACTTTGCCAAACACTTCAAGGTGATTTACGGCAGCGAACTGGACGGCACCCGGACCAACAAGGTGGAGTTGATCGCTCACCTGATGGCCGAAGAAAACCTGGACCCGGCCAACACCTTGATGATCGGCGACCGCAAGCACGACCTGATCGGCGCGCGCAGCAATGGCCTGGACGCGGCGGCGGTGGGTTACGGGTTCGGCAGCCATGAAGAGTTGAGCGCCGAAGCGCCGGCGTATCACTTTGAAACGCTGGCTGAGTTGCATCAGGCTTTTTTGCAGAGCTGATAAGGCCGACACAAATCAACTGTGAGCGAGCTTGCTCGCGATGGCGGTGTGTCAGGCACATTGATTGTGAATGTGCCTCAGTCATCGCGAGCAAGCTCGCTCCCACAAGGGATTGCGCAGAATTTCAAGGCCTTGGTGGCGGCGCAAATTTCTGCCCTTGCTCAACCGCCCAGTTCACCACCTGCGCGGTCAGCTGATCGTTCGCCTGGCCGAACCCGACCACCACCGCCGGAACCTGCACATCGCTCAAAGGCTGGCGCACTTCAAAGCGGCGGCTGGCGAGGATGCGCTGGTCGTAACTGCGCACCAGCAATGCATCCAGGCGCACAACCGCGCTGGCATTCGTGCCCTGGTATTCAGTCTGGAACGCCTGCAGGCTACCGCCCAATTCAAGATCGGTCTGGAAAATGCTGTCATCGGTGCTCAGCAACGGCACCCGCCCGTCATGCTGGAAACCTTCCAGCAGGCGATTGCGCACCAGCACCGGCGCCGGGTCGCTCCAGCGTGAACCCTTGTAGTGGCTGATCACATCGCCCTGGGGAATCACTGCAATGTTCGGACTGTTCAACGCTTCGCTGGACTGGAGTTTGCTCAGGCGCAGCGACCAGCGCTGCGGCATGCCATGGCTGGCCGATGCGCTCTGGGCCGACGGCAATCGATAGACCTCGAAGGGCTCTGGCTTGGGCAGGATCGAGCACGAACTGATCAGCGTGAAGCCAGCGAGGAGAGCGATCCGAATCAGCTTCATGGTGTGAATTCCTTGGTCTTGTCACCGCCCAGCAGGTAACCACTGGGGTTGGCCTCCAGGCGTTTGGTAATGGCACGCAGCGAGGACAGGGTTTCGCGCATCTCGTGCACGGCCGGGCCCAGGCCATTGAGCCCCTGCATGCCGCTGTTGAGCGAATCCTCATTGGCGGTGATCAGTCTGTTGAGGGTGGCGCTGCTTTCCTGCAGCGACTTCATCGCCAGCTCGGCGCTGCCCAGCGCCTCTTTGCCATGATCATTGAGCAGCCCGTTGGCATTGCGCATCAGCGCCGTGGTCTGCTCCAGCATGGTGTTGGCCTGCTTGCCGACCGAGGCCAGTTGCTGCATGGCCTGGCGGATATCGCCGCGCTGTTCGGCAATGGTCCCGGTGGTTTGCTCCAAGTGCTCCAGGGTATTGCTGATGCGCTCGATGTTTTCCGTGGAAAACATCAAGTTGACGTTATGCATCAGCGTGTTCACGCCGGACATTAAATCGTTGCTGTCATTGAGCAGGCGGGCGATGGGCGAGGGCAAGGCGATAATGGTCGGCAGGTTGCCATCCTTGCCCTTGAGCGTCGGGCTCTGTGGCGTGCCGCCGCTGAGCTGGATGATCGAAGTCCCGGTGACCCCGGTCAGGGCCAGCTTGGCATTGGTGTCCTCCTTGACCGGGGTATCGCCGGCCAGGCGAATTCGCGCCAGCACCCGGCGCGGGTCTTTCGGGTCCAGGCGCAGCGAGATCACGTCGCCAACCTTGATCCCGCTGTACTGCACCGAACTGCCCTTGGACAAACCGCTGACCGCCTCGTTGAACACGACTTCGTAGTCCTTGAACTCGGTGTCGACACTGGACTTGGCCAGCCACAGACCGAACAGCAGCGCGGCCGTCACCACAATCACGGTGAACAGGCCGATCAATACATGATGGGCTCGGGTTTCCATGTCAGACCTCTTTGAGCTGTTGGGCGGCCGTCAATGCCGCGCGGCCTCGAGGGCCATGGAAGTATTCGTGAATCCACGCATCGTTGGTTTCCGACACCTTGTCGATGGCGTCCGCCACCAGCACTTTTTTCTGCGCCAGCACCGCCACCCGGTCGGTGATGGTGTAGAGCGTGTCGAGGTCGTGGGTCACCAGAAAGACACTCAGGCCCAGGGCATCGCGCAGGGTCAGGATCAATTGGTCGAACGCGGCGGCACCGATCGGGTCGAGACCAGCGGTGGGCTCGTCGAGAAACAGTATGTCCGGGTCCAGCGCCAACGCCCGGGCCAGCGCGGCCCGCTTGATCATGCCGCCGGACAGCGACGAGGGGTATTTCTCCGCCGCCGACAGCGGCAACCCGGCAAGGGCCATTTTCACCGCCGCCAGGTGCTCGGCGTCGTTACGGCTCAAGCCGGCGTGTTCGATCAGCGGCAGGGCGACGTTCTCGGTCACCGTCAGCGAAGAGAACAGCGCGCCTTTCTGGAACAGCACACCAAAGCGGCGTTCCACCAGCGAACGCTCATGCTCGGACAAGGTCGGCAGGTTTTTCCCGAAGACTTTCACCACGCCTTCACTGGGCTGGCGCAACCCGACAATGCTGCGCAGCAGCACCGATTTGCCGCTGCCGGAGCCGCCGACCACGGCGAGGATCTCGCCTTTGTACAAGTCCAGGTCGAGGTTCTCGTGCACGCTCTGGCGGCCAAAGCGGTTGCACAGCCCACGGACTTCAATTACCGCCTCGGAGGGCGCTCGGGGGACACGACTCACCAACCCATCTCCATGAAAAACATCGCGGCTATCGCATCCATCACGATCACTACGAAAATCGACTGCACCACGCTCGATGTGGTGTGGGCACCCACCGACTCAGCGCTGCCGCTGACCTTGAAGCCTTCGAGGCAACCAATCGCGGCAATGAGGAAGGCGAAGACCGGCGCTTTGACGATCCCCACCAGAAAGTGCTGAACGCCGATGTCCGTTTGCAGCAGCGACAGGAACATCGCCGGCGAGATATCCAGCGCCACCGCGCAGACCACGGCACCGCCGATAATCCCCGACACCATCGCCAGGAAGGTCAGCATCGGCAGGGCGATCAGCAACGCCAGGACCCGCGGCACCACCAGCAACTCCACGGGATCGAGGCCCAAGGTGCGGATGGCGTCGATTTCCTCGTTGGCCTTCATCGAACCGATTTGCGCCGTGAACGCACTGGCGGTGCGCCCGGCCATCAGGATCGCGGTCAGCAACACACCGAACTCGCGCAGGAAGGCAAACCCCACCAGGTCCACGGTGAAAACGGTGGCGCCGAAAGTGGCCAGCACCGTCGACCCGAGAAACGCCACCACGGCGCCCACCAGAAAAGTCAGCAACGCAACGATGGGGGCGGCGTCGAGACCGGTCTGTTCGATATGGGCGATCATCGGCGTGACGCGCCAGCGCTTGGGACGAAACAAACCGCGGACGATGGTTTCGATGATCAGACCGACAAAACCCAGCAGCTGCAGGGTGTCCTGCCAGACGGTGTCCACCGCGCGGCCAATGCGGGTCAGTAACTGAATGGAAACGCTGACTTCCGGTTCCTTGATCGGTACGCAGAAATCGGTCAACGAGCAGTAGACGGTTTGCAGCAACGCCCGATCGGCGGCGGAGAGCGTGCAATCAGGATGTTCGGCGGAACGGCCGAGGCGCTCGGAGCCGAGCAGCTCGACCAACAGCGAGGCGCCGGCGGTGTCGAGGGCGCCGAGACCATTGAGGTCGATAGGGGTGTTGGCGTCGTACTGGCCGTGGAGCTTTTCGCTCAACAGCTTGAGGTCTGCGTAATGGGCAAGCGTCCAGTCGCCCGTCACCCGCAACCGCGCAGGGGTAATCGACGTGTCCAATCGGGCGTTGCCGGCCATCGTGCTGCTGATCATAAGCTCCGTGCTTGTTCAGTGATTACGCAGCCTACGTAATAGCACGAACCGGACTACTTTTCTTTGATCGCTGTGCTGTCCGTGACTTCGAAACGCAGCACGCCGATGACCTGGCCATCTTCGGTCAGCACCCGAACCTGCCATTTGCCGGCCGGATTGCCCGGGAAGTTCTGCTTGTGGGTCCAGGCCCGGTAACCTTCTTTGCGCCCGCCACGAATATCCAGGGGGATGCGGTCGACCTCTTTACCGTTGAACTGCCAGACGTGATAAATCCGTTCGTCCAGGCCACGTGGAGCGTTGATCGCGGTGTACGCGTAAAGCCCGCCATTGCGAATCTGCTCGGCGCTGACTTCGTCGAGGCTGGCACCCGGCGTGCGGTCTTGCATCTGCGTGCTGATGGCCACATCGGTCATCCACAGCGTCGCCGGCGGCACCCAAGAGCGCAGCGCCCAGCCAACGGCGCCGATGCCCAGGGTGATACTCAAGATCGCCAGCGCACTGCGCAGGGTACGTATCGGGAAGATCGACGCCAGGCTCGGGAACGACAACAGCACCGAGATACCCAGTGCCCATTTGAAACTTTGCGCGGTGGTCAGGTGCATGATCACCGGCAGCGCGGTGAGCAGCGCGGCGAACAGGGTCAGGGTGTGCAGGGCCAGAAACGCCCAGCGTCGGGGAGCCAGCCACTTGTAGTAAAGCGGGTCGATGATCGAAATCAGCGCCGCGACGCCCAGCAGCCCGGTGAAAACCAGCTGGCCGCTGTTCCACGTCGTGGTGATGAAAAAGAACGGCAGGACAAAGAACAGGCTTTCCTGATGGATCATCTGCGTTGCGTAACGCAGCAACGGCTCCGGGATTTCTCGCTTGAAGATGCGCGTGAACAGCTTGGTCAGGCTGTTTTCCAGCATCAGCCAGATCCAGCTGATCAGCATGATGGTGGTGATCCAGCTCGCCAGGCCTTGTTGGCGATCGACCAGAATGAAACTGCCCACCCCGGAGATGAAACCACAGAGCGCAATGACCCCAGGGTAGCGCTTCATCAATTCGAGGATGCGCTGTACGAAAAGGGTCAGGTTTTGCATTCGGCGGTTTCACAGTCGTCGTAGGAAAAAACCTCGACAGGGTACCGCTGGTGCGGCGCTGTGGCGAGGGTTCGCGGTCAGTAACACCACAGGGAACCGGCAAGGCCTCTCAGTCCGTTGTCACATGGAATGGTTACTTCTTGCGATGCAAACGCCAGCCCACCAGCATCAACACGATCAAGCCCGCTCCCCCGACCACCAGCCACATCAACTGGTCATAGCTGAACAACGCCTTCTCGATCCGCAAATACCCCGGTTGCAGGAGCAATTCACGCACGGCCTTGTTCGCTTCTTCCAGGGTCACCCCTTGCAGCTCCCGGGTCGGGTTGGTGAAACGACCGTCCTCGTAGTCGCCGATGGCGCTCCAGTAGTAGTCGGCCAACGCGCTGTTGCCTTGTACGGCCCAGGCCTGGCGGGCAATTGCGGCCTGCTTGAGGCGGTTGAAGGTATCGGCATTGAGGCCGTCCTTGAGCAGTCCGGCCTTCAGGTCCTCAAGTACTTGTTCGGCATCGGCCACGTCGTCGCGTTCAAGGTCGGCATTGAGGCTCATGAAACCTACGCCGCCGAACACCTCGCGTTCCGCCCACGGGCCGTAGGACAAACCGTGAGCCAGGCGTAACTGGCGATAGAGCGCCCAATCCAGATAGTCCTTGAGCAAATCGAAGGTTTCGTCGTGCCCATCCTCCAGGACCGGCTCCGGTACCAGCCAGTGCAACTTGGCGCCGTTGCCGACCAGACCGTGGGTCAAGGTGCGCTCATGGGCGGCGCTGGCCTGGATTTGCGGCAGCGGCGGATGCTCGCCAGGGGTGATCGCTTCCAGTGCGCCATACGCCCGCTCCAGATAGGCCGGCAGCAACTTGTCGAGGTCTCCGACCACGATCAAGGTCATATTGTTCGGCGCATACCAGTCCTTGCGCACCTGCTCCAGTTGTTCACGGGTCAGGTCATCGACTTGCGCACGCTCCGGGCATTTGAGACCCAGTTCCACGGCCAGTTGGTTGCTGGCCGTGTGGCCGAGGTCCTGACGATCAAGCCAGCGTTGCAGGTGCGAATAGTGGCCGCCGTCTTCACGCTCGACCACTTGCTTGGCCGCGTTGATGGCGTTGTCGTCGAAACGGGTCTGGGTCAGCAACGCCAGCAGCAGGTCGAGCACCTTGCGCTGGTTTTTCGCCGGGGCTTCGATGACGAAAGTCGTATCGGCGTTACTAGTGAACGCGTTCCACTCACCGCCCAGAGCCTGCATGCGTTCTTCCAGGCCGCCTTCGCCACTGGCGTCGATACCGCTGAACAACAGGTGTTCCAGCAGATGCGGCAGCTCCTTTTCTTCGCACTTGAAATCGTCCAGACCAACGCCGACCACCAGCCGGATCGCCACGTGCCCGCGGTCAGTGACAGGCTTGAGCAGTAACTGCAAACCGTTGCGCAGGGTATAGCCCTCGACCTGGAAGCGATCCAGGGCGAATGACGGGAATGAACCAAGCAACAGGCAGACGAACAACAGACAACGCATAACGGCTTCCGTACGGCTAGCGTAAGTTCAACAGACTTCAGGCAACTGTGGACGTTCAGGGTGAATGAGTGATGTCGCTCAAATCATCGACCACCAACGCACCTGTGTCCGATGTTTCCAGCACCACGTAGGCACTGCTGCAAAACAGCGAATTGAGACGCTTCATGTCGGCGATCAGCTCCAGGTGCAACGAACTGGTTTCGATACTTTGCACGATTTTAAGTTGCAAGCGGCTGACATGAGCGTGGGCCAGGCGCCGTTCCTGTGCGCGGAAACGACGTTTTTCACGCACCAATTGACGGGCACTTTCCGGGTCGCCGCTGAGAAACACCGACATCCCGAGCCGCAGGTTGGAGATCAACTGGGTTTGCAGCCCGGTCAATTCGTCCAGCCCGACTTCGGAAAACGACCGGCGCTGTGAGGTTTTCTGCTGCTGGACCTTGCGCAACATGCGTTCGATCAAGTCGCTGGCCAGTTTCAGGTTGATCGCCAGTTCGATGATTTCCGCCCAGCGCCGGCTGTCCTGATCACTGAGATCTTCCCGGGGCATTTGCGCCAGATACAACTTGATCGCACTGTAGAGCGCTTCGACATCGTCGGTGAGGCGGCGCATTTCCTGGGTGACGGCGGTTTGCTTGCCGTGCAACACGTCGAGCATGGCTTCGAGCATGTTGTCGATCAGGTCGCCCATGCGCAGGGTTTCCCGGGCCGAGTTGGCCAGCGCCAAACCGGGGGTGACCAACGCCGTGGGGTCAAGGTGCCGGGGCTTGGCCGTACCGTTTGCCAGCGGACGCTCCGGCAGCACCCAGGCACAAAACCTGGCCATCGGCCCGACGCTGGGCAGCAGGATCAGGCAACGCGCGGTGTTGTAGAGCAGGTGAAAGCCAATGACCATTTCCTGAGGGCTGAAATCCAGGCCGTCGAGCCAGTGCACCAGCGGATCGAGCACCGGAATGATCAATAAAAGACCAATCAGTTTGTACAGCAGGCTGCCCAGCGCCACTTGGCGCCCGGCGGCGTTCTGCATGCTGGTGCTGAGGAAGGCGAGGATGCCGCTGCCGATATTGGCGCCGATCACCAGCCCGATGGCCACCGGCAGGCTGATCACGTTGGCGCCCGCCAGGGTCGCGGTGAGCAATACAGCGGCCAGGCTGGAATAGGACACCATCGCGAACAGCGCACCGACCAGGGCGTCGAGCAGGAGGTCGCCGGTGAGCGAGGCGAAAATCACCTTCACCCCTTTGGCATGGGTAATCGGGTGCGCGGCTTCGACAATCAGTTGCAGCGCCAGAATGATCAACCCCAAGCCAATGGCGACACGGCCCATCTGCCCGAGTCGGGTCTGCTTGCGCGACAGAAAGAAAATCACTCCGGCAAAAATCAGCAGGGGCGACAGCCACGACAGATCGAACGTCAGCACCCGCGCCATCAGGGCCGTACCGACATCGGCACCGAGCATGGTGATCAACGCCGGTGTAAGCGCCATCAGGCCCTGGCCGACAAAGGAAGTGACCAGCATGGCGGTGGCGTTGCTGCTCTGGACCATCGCCGTCACGGCGATCCCGGAGCCGAAAGCCAGCCAGCGGTTGGACATGTTATGGCTAATGACATGGCGCAAGTTGGTGCCGTAGACCCGCAGGATGCCGGTTCGGACGATGTGCGTGCCCCAGATCAGCAGGGCCACGGCAGAAAGCAAATTGAGCAGGGTGAGCATAAAGACCCCCTGTGGTGTAGCGCCCCAAAGGAGCAAGTTGACGGTACCGCGCGACGTTCTACGTTCTGTACTTAAGCTGTAGTTGGCTAACGGTCTGCGCGCCAGCATCGCATAGCCAAAGAAGGGATTGAAACAAAACTGTCATGAGCGGACACCACAAAACAATGTGGGAGCGAGCTTGCTCGCGATGAGGCCATCAGGTTCAACATGGATGTTGATTGACAGACCGCTATCGCGAGCAAGCTCGCTCCCACAGGTTTTGCGTACTTACCGCTACCGGGTTACTGGCCCGGAATATCCTTGCGCAGCTTTACCGGATCCTGCTGTTTCTTCTTTTTCGCGATGGCAGTGCGCATCTTGATGTTGATCGCTTCCACCGCCAGCGAGAACGCCATGGCGAAGTAGACGTAACCTTTTGGCACGTGCACGTCCAGGGATTCGGCAATCAGCACCGTACCGACGATCAACAGGAAGGACAGCGCCAGCATTTTCAGCGATGGGTGCTTGTCGATGAACTCACTGATGGTGCCGGATGCCCACATCATCACCAGCACAGCCACGATGATCGCCGCGACCATGACCGGTACGTGGGAGACCATGCCGACCGCGGTGATTACCGAGTCCAGGGAGAACACGATGTCGATGATCGCGATCTGGACGATGGTGTAGAGGAAGTTGCCGCCTTTGCCCGAAGGTTCGTCGTTGCTTTCATCTTCACCTTCCAGCGCGTGGTACATCTCTTGCGAGCTTTTCCACAGCAGGAACAGACCACCGAAGAACAGGATCAGGTCGCGTCCGGAAATACCCTGGCCAAATACTACGAACAGGTCCGCCGTCAGGCGCATGACCCAGGTGATCGACAGCAGAAGCAGGATTCGCGTGACCATGGCCAGCGCCAGACCGAAAATCCGGGTGCGTGCCTGCATGTGTTTGGGCATGCGGCTGACCAGGATCGAAATCATGATGATGTTATCGATACCCAGGACGATTTCCAGGGCGGTCAGGGTGAAGAAGGCAACCCAGATTTCAGGGTTGGTCAGCCATTCCATGTGTATTCCTTTGAGCGATTGTTAAACCACAACGGGCCCGGGCTTCAAACAGCGAAGCCTGGACCCGAAGTGGTGAGTCTTGGGCTTATAGAGTGCTGAACACCGGGAAAGTCCCCAACAGCAGTGCAGCAATCAGTATGCAGATACAAACCAGCACTGCCCACTTCAGGGTGAAGCGCTGGTGGTCACCGAAATCGATGCCGGCCAGGGCCACCAACAGGTAGGTCGATGGAACCAGCGGGCTCAACAGGTGGACGGGCTGACCGACGATCGAGGCACGTGCCATTTCCACTGCGGTTATACCGTAATGGCTGGCGGCTTCGGCAAGAACCGGTAACACGCCGTAATAAAATGCATCGTTCGACATGAAGAAAGTGAACGGCATGCTTACCAGTGCCGTGATCACCGCCAGGTAGGGGCCGAGGAAGTCAGGAATCACCGCCAACAGGCTTTTCGACATGGCGTCGACCATCCCGGTGCCGGTCAGGATACCGGTGAAGATACCGGCCGCAAAGATCAACCCGACCACCGCCAGCACGCTACCGGCGTGGGCCGCGACGCGATCCTTCTGCTGTTGCAGGCAAGGATAGTTGACGATCATGGCGATACTGAACGCCACCATGAACAGCACCGGCAAAGGCAGCAGGCCGGCGATCAGGGTGCCCATCAGGGCCAGGGTCAGGGCGCCGTTGAACCAGATCAGCTTCGGACGACGGGCATCCGGGAACTGCGAAACGCTGATTTCGCTGTGGTCGATTTCATCGCCCACCAGGTGCAGTTCACCCAGGCGAGCACGTTCACGCTTGCCGTAGAAGTAGGCGATGACCAGGATCGCCACCACACCGGCCAGCATCGCAGGAATCATCGGTACGAAGATGTCGGACGGGTCCACATGCAACGCACTGGCCGCGCGAGCGGTCGGGCCACCCCATGGGGTCATGTTCATCACGCCACCGGCGAGGATGATCAGGCCGGCCATGATCCGCGGGCTCATGCCGATACGGCTGTAGAGCGGCAGCATGGCGGCCACGCAGATCATATAAGTGGTCGCGCCGTCTCCATCGAGGGAGACAACGAGCGCCAGAACGGCGGTGCCGACCGAAACCTTCAGCGGGTCGCCCTTGACCAGTTTGAGGATCTTGCGCACGGCCGGGTCGAACAGGCCGGAGTCGATCATCAGGGCGAAGTACAAAATAGCGAACATCAGCATCACGCCGGTCGGCGCAAGCTTGGTGATGCCCTCGAGCATCATCGGGCCGATCTTCGGCGAAAAACCGCCGAACAGGGCAAAGATGATTGGAATGATGATCAGGGCGATCAGCGCGGACAGGCGCTTGGTCATGATCAGGAACATGAACGTGATGACCATGGCGAAGCCAAGGAAAGTCAGCATGGGAATACTCCAGGCGTAGCGCGGCTAGGGAATGGGCGGATCGGGCAGGATCAGCGCAGAACGGGAGGCACGAGACGTACGGGTGGAGTTGCAGCGAAGCGGCGGATAGAAGAGGACATCAGAATCACCATTGTTGTTGTTAAATGGGCTGTGCGAGCGATAAAACGCTGGCATTGGCCAACCGGTCTGTTGCCGGTAGTGGGGGCGATCCTAATCGGGGAAGCTTTCAGCCAGCTTTCGCCAATGAAAGCAAGGACCGGATGTGCAACCGATCGTCGGATTGGATTTCAAGTCATTGAACACAGGGCGGGAGGTTGAACATGGGCGAACTTCACACCGGCGGCTGCCATTGCGGGCAACTGCGCTATCAATTCAGCGGGCCGCTGCACGATATCGCCCACTGCCATTGTTCGATTTGCCGACGGGTCAGCGGCGGCACCGTGACCACCTGGATCACCGTGCCGGCATCAGCCTTTCAATGGCTGGCCGGGACGCCGTCGCGGTACGATTCTTCATCCACCTGCGTGCGATATTTCTGCGGCCACTGTGGGGCGCAACTGGCGCTGGTGACGCACCTGAGCCCGGAAAGCATCGACCTGACCATTGCCACCCTCGACCATCCCGAGCAAGCACCGGCCGAGCGGCACATCTGGACTGACAGCCGCTTGCCGTGGCTGCATCTGGACGAACACTTGCCCGGTGAGGCTGAAGAAGCACTCTGATCAAAAAACAGTCAGGTCCAACGGACGAATAGCACCCATCCAGATCGCATGCTCGGTGTGGTCAAGCAGATCGTCGCCGGTGTCCGGGTGCAGAAACACCACCAGACCCTTGCGGTTCAGCGCCAGCCACGGCAGCACGTCGCCCAGCACCTGCGGCTCGAACGCCAACTGGCAGCTCCAGTCCGGGTGCGGACCGACCGGCCTCTCGTGCACGCGGCCTATTTTCAGTGGAAACAATTGCGCTGCCTGCTCACACAAGGCCCGCGCCTGCCCGATCGTGCCGGCATCGAAATAAACGTGGGCGTGGTAACCCGTGATCTGCTGCATCTGAACCCCTCTGAAAACTGTTCGAACCCTCGCTGATTCCTGCGGGTCAAACATCATATAGCCGCTGGAAAACAGGAAGCCCAGCCATGAAAAATGCCGAAACCCCCGTCGTGAAAGTGGTGCTTTATGGTGCCATGAGTAGCCTGGGCAGTGCGCTGATGGCTGAAATGCTGCGGCGCCAGCATGAAGTCATCGCGATTCTCGATGACCTCAATGCGCTGGCACCCCGTCCGGGGCTGCGCACCAAGACTGGCGACCTGCTCGACGCGCAACGGGTCAAACAGAGTGTGGCCGGCAGCTCCGTGGTCATCTGTTTGCTGGACGCTCCAGGCTTACCGTTCAACAGCGAACACGTGGAAAAAAACATCGTGCCGGGCCCGGTCGAGCAGGTGCTGGCAGTGGATGCGCTAATCGATGGCATGCAGGCAGCAAACATCACCCGGTTGTTTCTGGTGGGTGATTTCGACGTGCTGGACGATCCGGAATCCGAGGACAGCTTGCAGCGTCACGCCGCCGAGGAAATCCGCGAGGCACTGCAGAGCAGTCCATTGAAGTGGACGCTGGTTAACGAGCCGCGCGGTGTACCTGGGCTGACCATCGAACATTTTGCCCAAATCGGTGGCAACCTCGAGCCGCGGTTGGCCGAACCGCTGGAACGGCTGGCCCGCACCGCCGTGGGCATTGCCGATGAATTGCACTTGAACCTGCACATCCGAGAGCACGTCAACTTCATCGCCACCGACAGCTAAACCGCAATGGACGGCAGCGTCAGGCCGTTGAGCGATTGCGCACTGCTCGCCTGTTCAGCCATCAACCAATCCACAAACTGCTGGATCAATGCTCCGCGTCGTTTGCGCTGGGGCAGGACCACGTAGTAACCCAGCCTCGACATCACCGTTTCGCCAATCGGACGACACAACAACCCTTGCGCCAGCAAGTTATCCACAAGGTGGCGCCAGCCAATGGCTACGCCTTGGCCGCCAATCGCCGCCTGAATCAGCAGGGTGTAGTTGTCGAAGCGCAACTGCCCGGGCGCCGGGGGCGAAGTGATACCCAGCTCGCGGAACACACCACTCCAGTCGAACCAGTTACTGCTGTGTTCGCCGCGCAGGTGCAGCAACGGAAACTCCAGCAATGCCTGGGCCGGCAAGGGCAGGGTACGTTCGCTCAACAACTGCGGGCTGCACACCGGAAACACTTCCTCGCTGAACAGCCAGTGGCTCTCACCCTGCTTGAAGCGGCCATCGCCGAACAGCACCGCCACATCGATATCGGTACGTAGCATGTTATGGCTGCGTTCACTGGTGACCAGGCTGACATCCACCTGCGGATTAGCCGCGTGAAAGCGGTGCAGGCGCGGCATCAGCCAATAGGCGGCGAAGGCAAAATCCGTGGCCACCTGCAGCACTTCATGCTGTTGCTGTGCGCTGATTGCGCTCAATCCTGCGTCTATATTCTGTAAACCGAGCTGAACCTGCTCGAAAAGGATCTGCCCGGCCTCAGTCAGTTCGATTCCACGATAAATGCGGTCGAACAGACGTGTTGCCAGTTGTTCTTCCAGGCGTTTGATTTGCTGACTGATGGCCGGTTGCGTGGTGCCCAGTTCAACCGCCGCCGCGGTGAAGCTGCGCTGACGGGCCGCCGCTTCGAAGGCGCGAAGCAGATCCAGTGACAGGTCACCAAGGGCGTCATACATAAGCTGTGCTTATCCTAGTCATTGCCGTGCATGGGCTTTACCGCAAGGTGCGAGGGTTTCATTCTCGAAGCCAGCACTCTCGCATAAACATCCACTATGGAATGCCGCGATCACATGAAGCGCAAGAACATTCTTTTCATCATGGCCGATCAAATGGCCGCGCCAATGTTGCCGTTCTACGGCCCATCGCCCATCAAACTGCCTCATCTGAGCCGCCTCGCCGCACAAGGCGTGGTGTTCGACTCGGCTTATTGCAACAGCCCATTGTGCGCGCCGTCGCGTTTCACCCTGGTCAGCGGCCAGTTGCCGAGCAAGATCGGCGCCTACGACAACGCCGCCGATTTCCCCGCCGACGTACCGACCTACGCCCACTACCTGCGCCGCCTCGGCTACCGCACCGCTCTGTCGGGCAAGATGCATTTCTGTGGCCCGGACCAGTTGCATGGCTACGAAGAACGCCTGACCAGTGACATCTACCCGGCTGACTACGGCTGGGCGGTGAACTGGGATGAACCGGACGTGCGCCCGACCTGGTATCACAACATGTCGTCAGTGCTGCAAGCCGGCCCGTGCGTGCGCACCAATCAGCTGGATTTCGACGAAGAGGTGGTGTTCAAGGCCCAGCAGTACCTGTTCGACCATATCCGCGAGGATGGCGACCAGCCTTTCTGCCTGACCGTTTCCATGACTCACCCACACGATCCGTACACGATTCCCAAGGCTTTCTGGGATTTGTACGACGATGCCGACATTCCGCTGCCTACAACCCCGGACCCGCATGGTCTCGATCCGCACTCGCAACGCCTGCTCAAGGTCTACGACCTGTGGGACAAGCCACTGCCTGTGGATAAGATCCGCGATGCCCGCCGCGCCTATTTCGGCGCGTGCAGCTATATCGACAGCAACGTCGGCAAACTCCTGCAAACCCTCGAGGATACCGGGCTGATCGATGACACCATCATCGTGTTCTCCGGTGACCACGGCGACATGCTCGGCGAGCGTGGCCTCTGGTACAAAATGCACTGGTACGAAATGGCTGCACGGGTGCCGCTGCTGATCAGCGCACCAGGGCAGTTCGGCGCCGGCCGGGTCAGCGCCAGTGTTTCCACGGCGGACCTGTTGCCGACCTTCGTCGAACTGGCCGGCGGCTCGCTGGAACCGGGTTTGCCGCTGGACGGACGCTCGCTGGTCCCGCACCTGCAAGGGCAGGGCGGTCACGACGAGGTGTTCGGCGAATACATGGCCGAAGGCACCATCAGTCCGTTAATGATGATCCGCCGAGGTGCCTACAAATTCATCTACAGCGAAGACGACCCTTGCCTGCTCTTCGACGTACAGAATGACCCTCGCGAACTGGAAGAACTCAGTCATTCGCCGCAACATCGCCAGCTTTTCGACGATTTTCTCGCCGAGGCACGGGCCAAATGGAACATTCCGGCGATTCACCAGCAGGTGCTCGCCAGCCAGCGGCGCCGACGCTTCGTGACCGAGGCGCTGACCCTCGGCAAGCTGAAGAGCTGGGATCACCAGCCGCTGGTCGACGCCAGTCAGCAGTACATGCGCAACCACATCGACCTCGACGATCTGGAGCGTAAAGCGCGTTATCCACAACCCTGCCAAAACCAATAATGTTAAGGGGAAGTCCATGCAAAGGTTATCCACAGTACTGACGGTCGGGCTGCTGGCTCTGGGCAGTGCATCGGCATTTGCCGATCAGAGTTGCGAGACCGTGAAAATGGCCGACCCGGGCTGGAGCGACATTGCCGCGACCAATGCCATCACCGGGTTTCTGCTGGACGGCATGGGCTACAAGGCCAAGGTCGACACCCTCGCGGTGCCGATCACCTTTGGCGGACTCAAGGATGGCCAGGTCGATGTGTTCCTGGGTAACTGGATGCCGGCGCAGCAGGGCTTTTACGACAAGTTCGTCGCCAACGGCGATGTCACGCAATTGGCGAAGAACCTCGACGGCACCGAATTCACGCTCGCCGTTCCGGACTACGTGTGGGACGCGGGTGTGCATAACTTTGCCGACCTGAACAAATACGCCGACAAGTTCGACCGCAAGATCTACGGCATCGGCTCCGGCGCGCCGGCGAATATCTCGCTGCAAGAGATCATCAAGAAAAACGATTTCGACATGGGTCAGTGGAAACTGGTCGAATCCAGCGAGCAGGCGATGTTGGCGGAAGTGTCCCGCGCGGTGAAAAAACAGAAATTCATGACCTTCCTCGGCTGGACCCCGCACCCGATGAACGTGCAACTGAAAATGCACTATCTGAAGGGTGGCGAGAAATACTTCGGTGACACCGGCAGCGTGCACACCCTGACCCGCAAAGGTTATGCACAGGCCTGCCCGAACGTCGGCAAACTGCTGACCAACCTGAACTTCACCCAGGACATGGAGAACAGCATCATGGCCGAGGTGGTGAACAAGAAAGTCAGCAATGCCGACGCGGCCAAGGCGTGGATCAAGGCCAACCCGGCGGTGCTGGACAAGTGGCTCGATGGAGTGAAGACCGTGGATGGGCAGGATGCGTTGCCGGCGGTCAAAGCCAAACTCTGATGATTACCTGTGGCGAGGGAGCTTGCTCCCGCTCGGCTGCGCAGCAGACGCAATCCGGTTACCTCGATGAGTCAGACACATCGTGATTGCCCTTTTGGGACCGCCACGCGGTCCAGCGGGAGCAAGCTCCCTCGCCACAATGATCACCTTGTCCTGCTACCCTTGCGCAAAATCCCCAACCGAGAGGCCCCATGGCCCTGCCAAGCCGCCATTCACTCTTCCCATTCCTCACCTGGCTACCCCGGCAAACTCGCGCCAGTGTCGGTCGCGACCTGATCGTAGGCCTCAGCGGCGCGATTCTCGCGTTGCCGCAATCCATTGCCTATGCACTGATTGCCGGCCTGCCGCCGGAATACGGCCTGTACGCGGCAATCATCCCGGTATTGATCGCCTGTCTCTGGGGCTCGTCGTGGCATTTGATCTGCGGTCCTACGGCGGCTATCTCCATTGTCCTGTACGCCAGCGTCAGTCCTCTGGCCGTTCCAGCGTCGCAGGACTACGTCATGTTGATCCTGTTGCTGACGTTTCTGGCCGGCCTCTTTCAGTGGTTGCTGGGATTGTTGCGGTTTGGCGCGCTGGTGAATTTCGTCTCGCACTCGGTGGTGCTCGGCTTCACCCTGGGTGCCGCCGTGGTGATTGCCATCGGTCAATTGCCTAACCTGCTGGGGCTGGACTTGCCCAGCCAGGCCACCGCGCTGGACAGTTTCATCACCTTGTTGCGTCATTTCGGCGAAATGGACAAACCTTCGCTGGCGCTGGGGCTGGCGACGGTGGTGGTGGGTGTGATCCTCAAGCTGCTGCTGCCACGCTGGCCGACGCTCTTGATCACCCTGATTCTCGGCGGTTTGCTGGTTTGGCTCTGGCCATCAATGTTCGGCCATGTGCAACTGGTCAGCGCCTTCACCGGCAAACTGCCGCCCTTCAGTCCGTTGCCGCTGGACCTCGATCTGATCCTGCGCCTGCTGCCCAGCGCGGTGGCGGTCGGTATGCTCGGACTGGTCACCAGCCTGTCGATTGCCCGCTCGATCTCCGCACGTTCGCAGCAATTACTCGACGCGAATCAGGAAGTTCGTGCCCAAGGCCTGTCGAATATCGTCGGTGCGTTTTTTTCCGGATCGCTGTCAGCCGGTTCCTTCACTCGCTCAGGCCTGAGCTATGAAGCGGGGGCCTGTTCGCCGCTGGCCGGGATTTTTTCGGCACTGTGGGTGGCGCTGTTTGCGATCTTCGGTGCGAGCCTGATCGCACACATCCCGATTCCGGCCATGGCCGGCAGCATTCTGTTGATCGCCTGGGGACTGGTGGACCATCGCGGCATTCGCGCATTGTTGCGGGTCAGCCGCGCCGAGTTCGTGGTCATGGCGCTGACCTGCGTCGCCACCCTGCTGCTGGAATTGCAGACGGCGATCTACGCCGGTGTGTTGGCCTCGCTTTTTTTCTACCTCAAACGCACATCGCAACCACGGGTGCAGCATGTGCGAGATGGCGAGGAAGACATTCTGCGGGTAGGGGGCTCGATCTTTTTCGGCGCCAGCCATTACCTGCAAGTGCGCCTGCAACGCATGCACGGCGCGCGCGTGGTGATCGAGGCGCAACAGATCAACTTCATCGACTATTCCGGGGTGGAAATGCTGCATCAGGAAGCGCGGCGCCTGCTTCGCCAGGACCGCAGCCTGACCTTGCGCCGGGCCCGGCCGCAGGTGGTGGAAGAGCTGAGGAAGCTGGAAGGGGCGCAGAAGTGCCCGATCCGGTTTGAGGATTAAAGACTTTAAAGGGCCAACTGCCGGCGAAGTTCAGCCAACACCGGCGCCGTATCCGGTCGCACTCCGCGCCACAGGAAAAACGCCTCCGCCGCTTGCTCGGCCAGCATCCCCAAGCCATCCATCGCCACCGCCGCCCCGTGTTCACTGGCCCAGCGGCAGAACGAAGTCGGTTCCTTGCCGTACATCATGTCGTAGCACACCGTTTTGCCCGGCTCGATCAGGCTGGCAGCAATCGGCGGCACATCGCCGGTCAGGCTCGCCGACGTCGCGTTGATGATCAGGTCCACCGACTCCCGCAACCAGTCGTAGCCGCTGGCCGAGACCGGCCCCAGATCGCAGAACAGTTCCGCCAGCAACTCGGCCTTTTCCACCGTGCGGTTGGCGATGATCACCGATGCCGCTTGCTCGGCCAGCAAGGGCTCCAAAGCACCGCGTACCGCGCCGCCGGCACCGAGCAGCAGGATGCGTTTGCCCTTGAGGCTGAACCCGGCGTTGACCGTCAGATCGCGCACCAGCCCGGCGCCATCGGTGTTGTCGCCCAGCAGACTGCCGTCGGCCAGTTTGCTCAGGGTGTTCACCGCTCCGGCCCGCTGCGCCCGCGCCGTCAGGCTGTTCGCCAGAAGATAGGCTTCTTCCTTGAACGGCACCGTCACATTGGCGCCGCGTCCTTCGAGGAAAAACGTCCGGGCACAGGTGGAAAAGTCGTCCAGTGGTGCCAACAGCGTGTTGTAGTCCAGCTTTTGCGCGGTCTGCTCGGCGAACAGGCGATGGATCAGCGGCGATTTGCTGTGGCCAATCGGGTTACCGAATACGACGTAACGGTCCATCAGGATTCCTCGTTCAGGCTTCGGCCAACCAATCGCGATCTTGCAGGAAGTACTCGGTCAGGCGCGCTTCTTCGCTGCCAGGCTCTGCCTTCCAGTCGTAACCCCAGCGCACTTGCGGCGGCAGCGACATCAAGATCGACTCGGTACGCCCACCCGATTGCAGGCCGAACAGCGTGCCGCGGTCGTAGACCAGGTTGAATTCAACGTAGCGACCTCGGCGGAACTCCTGGAACTCGCGCTGCTGGGCGGTGAACGCATCGTTCTTGCGGCGCTGCACGATCGGCAGATAGGCGTCGATGTACGCATCACCGATGGCGCGCATGAAGGCGAAGCTGGTGTCGAAGTCCCACTCGTTCAGGTCGTCGAAAAACAGGCCACCGATGCCACGCGGCTCGTGACGATGCTTGATGTGGAAGTAGCTGTCGCACCAGGCCTTGTAACGCGGGTAGACGTCCGGGCCGAACGGCGCACAGGCCTGCTCGGCGACGCGGTGCCAGTGGATGCAGTCTTCTTCGTTGCCGTAATACGGGGTCAGGTCGAAGCCGCCGCCAAACCACCAGACCGGTTCTTCACCTTCTTTTTCAGCGATGAAAAAGCGCACGTTAGCGTGGGAAGTCGGCACATGCGGGTTGTGCGGGTGAATCACCAGCGACACGCCGAGGGCTTCGAAGCCACGGCCGGCCAGTTCCGGTCGATGGGCGCTGGCAGACGGTGGAAGACCGCTGCCGAATACATGGGAAAAGTTGACGCCGCCCTTTTCAATTACCGCGCCGTTTTCTATCACGCGGGTGCGACCGCCACCGCCCGCCGGCCTGGTCCAGGCGTCTTCGACGAATTGCGTGCCACCGTCTTCGGCTCCCAGGGCGGCGCAAATACGGTCTTGCAGGTCGAGCAGGTAGGCTTTTACGGCCTCGGTGCGGGTCGTCATGTCATCACCTTGAATCGGGCAAAACAACGCGGCGCTCCATTGGAGCTCAGCCTGCGCAAATGGGCGCGTAGCATACCATCGCAAGTCACCTCGCCGCAGTTGACGAAGATCAAGCTTAGGAGTCCGATAGGGAGCTTGGTAAAACAACCTATGGAGAGTTCTGATGGCAAAGCGTATCCAGTTCCGCGCCCATGGCGGCCCCGAAGTGCTCGAATATGTGGATTACCAGCCTGCCGAGCCAGGTCCGAAGGAAGTACGCGTGACCAACAAGGCCATCGGCCTGAACTTCATCGACACCTATTACCGCAGCGGCTTGTACCCGCCACCGTCCCTGCCGTCGGGTGTCGGTTCAGAGGGTGCCGGCGTGGTCGAGGCGGTTGGCAGCGACGTGACCCGCTTCAAGATCGGCGATCGCGTCGCCTATGGCAGCGGTCCGCTGGGGGCCTATAGCGATGTTCACGTCTTGCCCGAGGCCAATCTGGTGAAACTGCCGGATGCCATCAGCTTCGAACAGGCCGCTGGCGTGATGCTCAAGGGCCTGACCGTGCAGTACCTGCTACGTCAGACTTATGAACTCAAAGGTGGCGAAACCATCCTGTTCCATGCGGCGGCCGGTGGGGTCGGTTCCCTGGCCTGCCAATGGGCCAGGGCCTTGGGCGTCAAGTTGATCGGCACCGTCAGCTCGGCGGAGAAAGCCGCGCTGGCCAAGACCAACGGCGCTTGGGCGACCATCGACTACAGCCATGAAAATGTCGCGCAACGTGTGCTGGAATTGACCGACGGCAAAAAAGTCCCGGTGGTGTACGACGGCGTTGGCAAGGACACCTGGCTGACTTCACTCGACAGCGCCGCGCCGCGCGGGCTGGTGGTGAGTTTCGGCAATGCGTCCGGCGCGGTCGACGGCGTGAACCTGGGGATCCTGGCAGGGAAAGGCTCGCTGTACGTGACCCGGCCGACCCTGGGTACTTATGCGAACAACGCCGAGAACCTGCAACGCATGGCCGACGAGTTGTTCGAGATGATCATCGGCGGCAAGCTGACCGTGGACATCAGCCAGCGTTATCCACTGGCTGACGCGGCGAAGGCGCAGACCGAGTTGTCGGCGCGGCGCACGACGGGTTCGGTTGTTTTGTTGCCGTAACCTGTGGCGAGGGGGCTTGCCCCCGTTGGGCTGCGCAGCAGCCCTGCATTCGGCAACTGTGCAACGCGAATGCAGGTTTTGCGGGCGCTGCGCACCCGAACGGGGGCAAGCCCCCTCGCCACAATCAGTCCGGGCGCACAACCCTGCCGGTTGCCAGATCGCGAATCACGCTCGGGTTCTTGCGCCCGCCCAGATTGCCACCCAGCACCAGATCCACCTGACCACGGAAATACTGTTCGACGCGAATCCGCGTACGGGCCGCCGGGCGACCCTGCGGGTTGGCCGACGTCGACACCAACGGCCCGACCAGCGCGCACAAGTCCCGCACCAGCGGGTGATCGCTGACCCGCAGCGCCACGGTTTCATGCACGCCGGTAATCCACTCCGGCAGCAGATTCTGGTGCGGCACCAGCCAGGTGTTCGGACCCGGCCAAGTGCTGGCCATGCGGTCCATCCACAACTCGGGGAAGTCTTCGAAGAGGAAATCGAACTGACGGATGTTGTCGGCGACCAGAATCAGCCCCTTGTCCACAGACCGACCCTTGATCAGCAGCAGACGTTCCACCGCTTCCTCGTCCCACGGGTCGCAACCCAGGCCCCAGACTGCTTCGGTTGGGTAGGCAATCACCGCCCCGGCGCGAATTGCTTGCGCGGCTTGTTGCACACGCCAACTGTTGACCATGAAAAAACACTCCAGAATAAGGCTCTGCGCAGTTTACCGATCTTGTTTATAAAACCTAGCTCACCCGCGCAAACCAGCGCCCGCTTTCGCACACGGCGCGGCCATCCATTTCCAGCTCCGTCAACGCCGCCAGCACTTTCGGCAAGGCCCAGCCGCTTGCGTCGGCCAGCGCTTCACTGGTGTGAGGCGCGGCATGCAACAACTTCAACAGAGGGTCAGTCGTTGCAGGGGTGCAGGTTTCTGTGGACAACGACAGTCGTTGCCAGCCGCGCAAGGCCTCGAGGATATGTTCGATGGTTTCCACCAGCACCGCACCGTCACGGATCAACTGATGGCAGCCGCGAGCACCGGGATGATGGATCGAACCGGGCATCGCAAACACCTCGCGCCCCTGTTCCGCCGCCAGCCTCGCGGTGATCAGTGAACCGCTGGCGACACTGGCTTCGACCACCAGCACCCCGAGAGACAAACCACTGATGATCCGGTTGCGCCGGGGGAAGTTGCCGGCGCTGGGGCCTGCATCCAGTGGAAACTCCGAAAGCACTGCGCTGCCCGACGCGATCATGGCGTCCGCCAGGCGTCTATTCCGCTGTGGATAAAACTTCTCGAGCCCCGTACCGAGCACGCCGACCGTTTGCCCGCCGATGTCGAGCGCGGCCTGGTGTGCGGCGGCGTCAATGCCCAGGGCCAGTCCGCTGGTAATGACAAAACCGGCACCTGCCAGGCTGCGGGAAAACGCGGCAGCGGTGTCCATCCCCGGCCGGGACGCACGACGGCTGCCAACCATCGCCAGTTGTGGTTTTTCCAGAATACCCGGATCGCCCGCAACAAATAACAGCGGAGGTGCATCGCTGATTTGTGCCAGCAGGGCCGGGTAGTCCGGTTGGTCCCACATCAGCAAATGCTGGGCCGGATGCTCCAGCCAGGCCAATGCATGACTGGCGCCGTCACGGATCTCGGTGCTACGTCTGGCCTCGGAACAGGCCAGTGGCAAACCCAGTGCACGCCAGGCACTGGCCGGTGCGCTGATCGCTTTGGACGCAGAGCCAAACGCTTCAAGCAGCTTCTTGAACCGTGCCGGACCGAGTTCCGGCAAACGGTGCAGACGTAATCGGGCTTCCAGTTCCGCGGGGGAAACCGGTGTAACAGTAGGCAGCGACATGGATCATCCTTGATCGTAATAAGCACCCGTACAAACGGGAATAAGCTGTGGATAACTCTGTTGGTAACTTGTGAAGCACGCTTACGGATTTCGCACCTTGTCCATCACCGACAGAGAGCGCGAAGCGCTGAGCACCAGCCCATAACTGAGCTTGTCATAGGTACGGAAAACCATCAGCAGACCGGCGCGCTCATCGGGTATTTTCAACGGCTGACCGGTGATCCGGTCCCGCACGGTTTCGCCGGTTTTCATTACCGCCAGCAGATTGCCTTCGGCCAGGCCGTCGCGCTGCCCCTTGTTCAGCGTAACCACGTCCAACTCGCCGATCTGCGTGACCCCACGCGGCACATCGATGATCAACCCGTTGATATCGTGGCTCGGCGCGCTGGGCGTGAAGGTCGAGTTGATCGCGTGCTCTTCACCGCTGAACAAGCGATCGCCGAGGCGGACCTCCTGGGTCGTGCGTTGCAACTCCAGGGTGGCGACGTCACCTTCGATGGCCACGACCTCACCGCCGCCGATGTCGTCGGCGTTGATCCCCAGGATTTCCTTGCTCTGCGGATCGGTGTAGACCTTGCCTTGGCGGAAGATGCCGTAAGCCGGTTGCGCGGGATCGAAATGGCCGCGGGCAAAGATGCGGTCACCGGCGCCGCTGAGTACACGTTCGGTATCACCGGCGACGACGTAGGGCGCCTTGTCGAAATCCTCGGCCTTGTCGACGATGCGGTTGCTCAGCAGAAAGCTGTTGATCGATTTCAGCGCAATGCCGGGGATAGCCTCGGTTACCGGGCTGCTGCGCACCTGAGGCGACAGCTTTATGGTGGGAATATCTTCCCGAAGTTGCACTTGCCCGTACGCCAGACCGGCCGAAGCCAGGAGCAGCAGGGCGAGTAGTGATTTCCTCATGCGGTGAATCCCTTTATTATGTGCATTCGCGTGAAACGCCAGAGCCGTCAGTGGCTCGCTCCCGGCTTGCTTGTCAAAACTTGCTTGTCAACAGAAGGGAGCTACGTTTTACAACGGTAGCCTGCATTTCTTCGGACCCGCCAGGCCATCGACCCGACCTTACTTCACACGTGCACTAATCAAGCTTATGGCCATTTTAAACATCCTCGAATTCCCTGATCCGCGTCTGCGCACTATCGCCAAACCAGTGGCCGTAGTGGACGACGAAGTGCGTCAGTTGGTCGACGACATGTTTGAAACAATGTATGAAGCGCCTGGCATCGGCCTCGCCGCTACCCAGGTCAACGTGCACAAACGTATCGTCGTGATGGACCTCTCCGAAGACCGCAGCGAACCGCGAGTGTTCATCAACCCCGAGTTCGAACCGCTGACCGACGAAATGGGCCAGTATCAGGAAGGCTGCCTGTCTGTGCCGGGTTTCTACGAAAACGTCGATCGCCCGCAACGGGTCAAGGTCAAGGCGCTGGACCGCGACGGCCAGCCTTACGAACTGATCGCCGAAGATTTGCTCGCCGTGTGCATCCAGCATGAATGCGACCACCTCAACGGCAAATTGTTCGTCGATTACCTGTCGACGCTCAAACGCGACCGCATCAAGAAGAAGCTGGAAAAACAGCATCGCCAAAACGCTTGATGCCCTCCTTCAAAGGCTTGCCGCGGCAAGCCTTTTTCTTTTCAAGATGCTTCGCAATAGAGAACACCCATGACTGAGCCACTGCGCATCGTCTTTGCCGGCACCCCCGAATTCGCCGCCGAACACCTCAAGGCCCTGCTCGACAGCCCTTACGAGATCGTCGCGGTCTACACCCAACCGGATCGTCCGGCCGGTCGCGGGCAAAAACTGATGCCGAGCCCGGTCAAGCAGCTTGCTCTGGAGAACAATATCCCGGTGCTGCAACCGCCGACCCTGCGCAATGAAGATGCTCAGGCTGAACTGGCTGCACTGAAACCGGACTTGATGGTGGTGGTCGCCTACGGCCTGATCCTGCCGCAAGTGGTGCTGGATATCCCACGCCTGGGTTGCATCAACAGCCACGCCTCGCTGCTGCCGCGCTGGCGTGGTGCAGCGCCGATCCAGCGCGCCGTGGAGGCGGGTGATGCCGAAAGCGGCGTGACCGTGATGCGCATGGAAGCCGGCCTCGATACCGGGCCGATGCTGCTCAAGGTCGCTACGCCGATCAGTGCCGAAGACACCGGCGGCAGCCTGCACGATCGTCTGGCCGAAATGGGCCCGCCGGCCGTGGTCCAGGCGATTGCCGGCCTCGCCGCCGGAACCCTGGAGGGTGCAGTGCAGGACGACAGCCTCGCCACCTACGCGCACAAATTGAACAAGGACGAAGCACGCATCGACTGGAGTCGCCCGGCGGTTGAGCTGGAGCGTCTGGTCCGTGCCTTCAATCCGTGGCCGATCACCCACAGCACCTTGAACGGCGAAGCCCTGAAAGTACTGGCCGCGAACCTTGCCGAAGGCAAAGGTGCCCCGGGTGAAGTCCTCAGTGCCAGCAAGGACGGCCTGATCGTCGCGTGCGGCGAGCAGGCCCTGTGCCTGACCCGTCTGCAATTGCCCGGCGGCAAAGCGCTGAACTTCAGCGACCTGTTCAACAGCCGCCGTGAGAAATTCGCCACCGGCACGATCCTCGGTCAAGCGGCGGACGCCCAATGAACCCGCGTCTGGCTGCCGCCAAGGCACTCGCCGCTGTCCTGAGCGGAAAAGCCTCGCTCAACAGTTCGCTGCCGACACAGATGGACAAGGTCGAGGATCGTGATCGCGGCTTCACCCAAGACCTGGCCTTCGGCACCGCACGCTGGCAGCCACGCTTGTCGGCACTGGCAGCCAAGCTGCTGCAGAAACCATTCAAGGCCGCCGACGCCGATGTCGAGGCGCTGTTGCTGGTGGGTCTCTATCAGTTGCTCTACACCCGCGTCCCGGCCCATGCCGCCATCGGTGAAACCGTCGGTTGCGCCGACAAGCTGAAAAAGCCCTGGGCCAAGGCATTGCTTAACGCTGTGCTGCGTAATGCTCAGCGCGAAAGCGAAACGATTTTCGCCGAGCTGGAACGTGACCCGGTGGTGCGCACCGCTCACCCACGCTGGCTGCAGAAATCCCTGAAGGCGTTCTGGCCGGAGCAATGGGAAGCCATTTGCGCGGCGAACAATGCGCATCCGCCGATGATCCTGCGGGTCAACCGTCGCCATCACACCCGTGACGCCTACCTCGGTTTGCTGACTGACGCAGGTATCGCCGCCACACCATGTGTGTACAGCCGCGACGGCATCGTGCTCGATGCCGCCACCGATGTGCGCAGCCTGCCGGGTTTCGCCGAGGGCTGGATCAGCGTGCAGGACGAAGCCGCGCAACTGGCTGCCGATCTGCTCGACCTCGCGCCGGGCCAACGGGTGCTCGACGCTTGCTGTGCGCCAGGTGGCAAGACCTGCCACATCCTCGAAGCCGAGCCAAAACTGGCCGGCGTCGTGGCGGTAGACCTGGAAGCCAAGCGGCTGGTACGGGTGCGGGAAAACCTCGAACGCCTGAAACTGAGCGCCGAACTGATTGCCGCCGACGGTCGCGACACTCAGGCGTGGTGGGACGGCAAGCCGTTCCAGCGCATCCTGCTGGACGCGCCTTGCTCGGCTACCGGCGTGATTCGTCGTCACCCGGACATCAAGCTGACCCGCCAAGCCGACGACATCGCCGCGCTGGCGCTGCTGCAAGGCGAGTTGCTCGACGCCATGTGGACCACATTGGAGGTCGGCGGCATCCTGCTGTACGCCACCTGTTCCACGCTGCCGACCGAAAACACCGAAGTCATCGAAGCCTTCCTCGCCCGCACACCGGGCGCCCGGGAACTGGACCTCGCCACGGCGGCCGGCATCAAGCAGCCCCATGGTCGCCAGTTGCTGGCCCAGGAAGGTGGCCACGACGGGTTCTACTACGCCAAGCTGATCAAGATCGCCGCCGCTCGCGGTTAAATGGATTCAATGGAGTGACTGGATGAAAATCATCATCCTCGGTGCAGGGCAGGTCGGCGGTTCGCTGGCGGAACACCTGGCAAGCGAAGCCAACGACATTACTGTGGTCGACACCGATGGCGAACGCCTGCGCGACCTTGGTGACCGCCTGGACATCCGCACGGTGCAAGGTCGCGGCTCATTCCCGACCGTGTTGCGCCAGGCCGGAGCGGATGACGCCGACATGCTGGTCGCGGTGACCAACAGCGACGAAACCAACATGGTCGCCTGCCAGGTCGCCCACACCCTGTTCCACACTCCAACCAAGATCGCCCGGGTGCGCGAAGCCGCGTACCTGACCCGCGAAGAGCAGCTGTTCCAGAACGAAGCGATTCCGGTGGACGTGCTGATCAGCCCGGAACAAGTGGTCACCAACTACATCAAGCGCCTGATCCAGCACCCCGGCGCCTTGCAGGTGATCGACTTCGCCGAAGGCAAGGCGCAACTGGTGGCGGTGCGGGCGTACTACGGCGGGCCGCTGGTGGGCCAGCAACTGCGGCAGTTGCGCGAGCACATGCCGAACGTGGAAACCCGCGTCGCGGCGATTTTCCGTCGTGACCGGCCGATCCTGCCCCAGGGCGACACGGTGATAGAGGCCGACGACGAAGTATTTTTCATCGCTGCCAAGGCGAACATTCGTGCAGTCATGAGCGAAATGCGCCGTCTCGATGAGACCTACAAACGCATCGTCATCGCCGGTGGCGGGCAGATCGGCGAGCGCTTGGCCGAGGCCATCGAAAGCCGTTATCAGGTGAAAATCATCGAGATGAACCCGGCACGCTGCCGTCATCTCTCGGACCACCTCGACAGCACCGTGGTGTTGCAAGGCAGCGCCTCGGACCGCGACCTGCTGATGGAAGAGAATATTGCCGACGCCGACCTGTTCCTGGCCCTGACCAACGACGACGAAGCCAACATCATGTCGTCGCTGCTGGCCAAGCGCCTGGGCGCGAAGAAGGTGATGACCATTATCAACAACCCGGCCTATGTCGATCTGATCCAGGGCGGCGACATCGACATCGCCATCAGCCCGCAACTGGCGACCATCGGCACCTTACTGGCCCACGTGCGCCGGGGCGACATCGTCAGCGTGCACTCACTGCGTCGGGGCGCGGCGGAGGCCATTGAGGCGATTGCCCATGGCGATGCGAAATCGAGCAAGGTGATCGGCAAGGCCATCGAGAACATCGGCCTGCCGCCGGGCACCACCATCGGTGCGATTATCCGCGACGAAGAAGTGATCATCGCCCACGACGACACCGTGATCGAAGCGGGCGACCATGTGATTCTGTTCCTTGTGGATAAAAAGCATATTCGCGATGTGGAGAAGCTGTTCCATGTGGGGTTGAGCTTCTTCTGAGGTTTTGCAGAGGCTGCACTGGCCCCATCGCGAGCAGGCTCACTCCTACATTTGGAATGCGCTCCCATGTAGGAGTGAGCCTGCTCGCGATAGCAATCTCACTAGAATTCATTAATCCCTGACTCACCTCTACCAAGGAATCCACCATGATCGAATCCCTGGAAAAAATGCTCGCCAAGGGTGTGGATAACTCATTGCTGCGCTTCGGCCTGGGCAAGGGCTATCTGGATCTGGGGGAAAACGCCAAGGCTGCGGAGCATTTCCAGCGCTGCGTCGAATTCGATCCGAAGTATTCGGCGGCGTGGAAATTACTGGGCAAGGCCCATCTGGCGCTGGCGGACTTTACGGCCGCGCGGCAGGCCTGGGAGCAAGGCCTGGAAGCCGCTCGCGCCCATGGCGACAAGCAGGCAGAGAAGGAAATGACGGTGTTCCTGAAGAAGCTTGAGCGTCAGGCGCACTGATCAGAGATAACGCAATCCGATGCCCTCGGCGTCCACCTGCACCACTTCCATGCGCACCCGCGGTGCGCCTGTGGGTAAGTCCTGCACCTGACCGTAGACCACCGCCCCCCGGGGCAGCGCCGACAGTTGCGGATGCTTGACGTAAACACCGGTGGTCGACAGGTTGCGCGTTTGCCCCAGGCAATCACCGGTGCTTTCGTGACTGATCTTGATGCGGAATGACTTGCGGTGTTCGGACATCTTCTGCGCCCTTGAGTGAACGGTTGTGGATAACCCCAAGTCCAGGGTTATCCACAGATCATGCCAATTGAATCAATACCAACGCTCTTCACCCGGCGGACGCTTCTTGAAGCGCTTCATGCTCCACATGTACTGGCTCGGGTACGCCCGCACATAGCGCTCGACCACTTTGCTCATGGCCGCACAGGACTCCGCGGTATCGGTGCTGTACATGGCCTCTGGCGCGGCTTCAAGGATCACTTTGTAGCCGGAACCGTCCGGCAGGCGCAGGGCATGCAGGAACACGCCGACCGCTTTGCCGCCCGCGAGCATGTTCGGCACGAACTTGCTGGTCAGTGCCTGGGTGGCGAAGAACGGTACGAAGATCCCGGCGGATTCGGACGGTTCCGGGTCAGCGGGAATGCCCACTGCACCACCTTTGCGCACTTCCTTGATGACACTCAGGATGCCTTCTTTTGTGGAAGCGGCGACCTTGTTACCCAACTGCACCCGCTGCTTTTGCAGCAAATCATCCACCGCCTTCAACTTCGGTGGACGATAGAAAATGATCGGTTTGCACTGGCTGCAATAGAAGTGGTTCAGCACTTCCCAGTTGCCCAGGTGGCTGGTGATCCCGACCACGCCTTTGCCGGAGGCGAGGGCGTCCTTCAATATGTCGAGACCTTCGACTTCGCGTACCAGATCAATGGAGCGCTGGGCCGGCCAGATCCAGGCGCAGGCGCTTTCGGTCAGGGACTTGCCGATGTCCTTAAGGCTCTGTCCGACTAAACGTTCGCGCTCGCCGGGGTCCATGTCCGGAAAGCACTTGGACAGATTGATCCGCACTACGTCGCGGGAACGGTTCGGGGTTTTCCACATGACCCAGCCAATCGCCGAGCCCACGGCCTGCACGGCCCGCCACGGAAGCAGGGCAAACAGCCGCAGAGCGCCTACCAGCAAGGCGCCTTTCAACTTATCCACAGGTCACTCCTGATTTTGTGCTGTGCGCGAGGCGGCCATTCTAACCGCCGTTCGCCAACTGCGCGTAGCGGTCGCAGTCCCGGGTGTGATCCATGACCATGCCCGAGGCCTGCATCAGCGCGTAACAAATGGTTGGCCCGACGAACGTGAAACCGGCTTTTTTCAGGCCTTTGCTCATTTCCACGGCGGTCGGCGTCACGGCCGGGACTTCGCTGCGATCCTTGAAATGATTGATCACAGGCACGCCACCGACAAACGACCAGAGAAACGCCACCGGGTCCTCCAGCGCCAGCCAGGCCTGGGCATTGCGCCGGGCCGCGTTGAGCTTGAGACGGTTGCGGATGATGCCTGGGTCGAGCATCAGTTCGTCGATTTCGGCATCGCTCATCTGCGCCACGCGCTGGACATCAAAACCGAACATCACCTGGCGATAATGCTCGCGTTTGCGCAGCACAGTGATCCAGGAAAGCCCGGCCTGGAACCCTTCGAGTAAAAGCAACTCGAACAATCCCTGCGCATCCCGAAGCGGCGTGCCCCACTCCTGATCGTGATAAGCCATGTACAGCGGATCTTCGGAACACCAAAAGCAGCGTGGCATAAGGCTCCAGGGGGCGTGCGCAGCAATGAATCGGGTATACTCCCGCTCTTTAAATCGCAGCCCAAGAAACAGGTGAATTTCGTGAGCCAGCCTACGCCAGCCGTGCGTACCTTCCAAGACTTGATCCTCGCCCTCCAGCAATACTGGGCCGAGCAAGGTTGTGTGGTACTTCAGCCCTACGATATGGAAGTAGGCGCCGGCACTTTCCACACCGCAACGTTCCTGCGCGCCATCGGCCCGGAAACCTGGAACGCTGCCTACGTGCAGCCAAGCCGCCGTCCGACTGACGGCCGCTACGGTGAAAACCCGAACCGTCTGCAGCACTACTACCAGTTCCAGGTGGTCCTGAAGCCGAATCCGGACAACTTCCAGGAACTGTACCTGGGCTCCCTCAAGCACGTCGGCCTGGACCCGCTGGTCCACGACATCCGCTTCGTCGAAGACAACTGGGAATCGCCGACCCTCGGCGCCTGGGGTCTGGGCTGGGAAGTCTGGCTCAACGGCATGGAAGTGACCCAGTTCACCTACTTCCAGCAAGCGGGCGGCATCGAGTGCTACCCGGTGACCGGCGAGATCACCTACGGTCTCGAGCGTCTGGCCATGTACCTGCAAGGCGTGGATTCGGTCTACGACCTGGTCTGGGCTGACGGCCCGATGGGCAAAGTGACCTACGGCGACGTGTTCCACCAGAACGAAGTGGAGCAGTCCACTTACAACTTCGAACACGCCAACGTCGACAAGCTGTTCGAACTGTTCGATTTCTACGAAAGCGAAGCCAAGCGCCTGATCGAACTCGACCAGCCGCTGCCGTTGCCGAGCTACGAAATGGTGTTGAAAGCTTCCCACACCTTCAACCTGCTGGATGCGCGCCGGGCGATCTCGGTGACCGCGCGTCAGCAATACATCCTGCGTGTACGCACCCTGGCGCGTTCCGTTGCGCAAGCCTACCTGCTGGCTCGCGCCAAACTGGGCTTCCCGATGGCGACCCCGGACCTGCGTGATGAAGTACTGGCCAAGCTGGAGGCTGCACAATGAGTGCTCTGGATTTTCTGGTTGAACTGGGCACTGAAGAACTGCCACCCAAAGCCCTGAACACCCTGGCCGAGGCGTTCCTCGCCGGTATCGACAAGGGCCTGCAAGCTGCCGGCCTGAACTACGAGACCAAAACCGTCTACGCCGCGCCGCGTCGCCTGGCCGTGCTGATCACCGCACTGGCCACCCAGCAGCCGGATCGCAGCATCAACCTCGACGGCCCGCCACGTCAGGCCGCGTTCGATGCCGAAGGCAACCCGACCCAGGCAGCACTGGGCTTTGCCAAGAAGTGCGGCGTCGACCTGAGCGAAATCGATCAGAGCGGCCCGAAACTGCGCTACAGCCAGAGCATCGCCGGCAAGGCGACCGCGAGCCTGCTGCCGACCATCGTCGAAGATTCCCTGAACGACTTGCCGATCCCGAAACGCATGCGTTGGGGCGCGCGCAAGGAAGAGTTCGTTCGTCCGACCCAGTGGCTGGTGATGCTGCTCGGTGACCAGGTCATCGATTGCACCATCCTCGCCCAGAAGGCCGGCCGCGACTCCCGTGGCCACCGCTTCCATCACCCGGAAAACGTGCGCATCGGTTCGCCGTCCAGCTACCTGGCCGACCTGCGTGCCGCCTACGTGCTGGCCGATGCCAACGAGCGTCGCGAGATCATCAGCAAGCGCACTGAAGAGCTCGCCACCCGTCAGGAAGGCACGGCAATCGTTCCGCCAGCGCTGCTCGATGAAGTGACCGCACTGGTCGAGTGGCCAGTGCCGCTGGTGTGCTCGTTCGAGGAACGCTTCCTCGACGTGCCGCAGGAAGCCCTGATCACCACCATGCAGGACAACCAGAAGTACTTCTGCCTGCTGGATGCCGACGGCAAGTTGCTGCCACGTTTCATTACCGTGGCCAACATCGAGAGCAAAGACCCGCAACAGATCATCGCCGGTAACGAGAAAGTGGTTCGCCCACGCCTGACCGACGCCGAGTTCTTCTTCAAGCAAGACAAGAAGCAGAAGCTCGAAGACTTCAACCTGCGCCTGCAGAACGTGGTGTTCCAGGAAAAACTCGGCAGCGTCTACGACAAGGCCGAGCGCGTTTCCAAACTCGCCGCCTACATCGCGACGCGCATTGGCGGCAACGCTGCGTGGGCTGCTCGCGCAGGCCTGCTGTCCAAGTGCGACCTGTCGACCGAGATGGTCGGCGAGTTCCCGGAGATGCAAGGTGTCGCCGGTTACTACTACGCCCTCAATGACGGCGAGCCGGAAGATGTCGCACTGGCGCTGAACGAGCAGTACATGCCGCGCGGTGCCGGCGCTGAACTGCCAAGCACCCTGACCGGTGCGGCCGTGGCCATTGCCGACAAGCTCGACACCCTAGTGGGTATCTTCGGTATCGGCATGCTGCCGACCGGCAGCAAAGACCCGTACGCCCTGCGCCGTGCCGCACTGGGCGTGTTGCGTATCCTGATCGAGAAGCAACTGGATCTGGACCTGAACGACGCGGTGGCCTTCGCTGTGAATGCGTTCGGTACCAAGGTCAAGGCTGCCGGCCTGAACGATTCGGTGCTGGAGTTCATCTTCGACCGCCTGCGTGCCCGTTACGAAGACGAAGGTGTCGATGTTGCGACCTACCTGTCGGTACGTGCCCTGAAGCCGGGTTCAGCCCTGGACTTCGACCAGCGCGTGCAAGCGGTACAGGCCTTCCGCAAACTGCCGGAAGCCGCGGCCCTGGCCGCCGTGAACAAACGCGTGTCGAACTTGCTGAGCAAGGTCGAAGGCTCCGTTCCGACAGTCGTGGAAGCCAAGTACTTCGACAACGCCAACGAGTTCTCCCTGTACTCGGCGATCCAGCAGGCTGACCAGGCTGTACAGCCAATGGCCGCCTCGCGTCAGTACAGCGAATCCCTGGCACGCCTGGCTGCACTGCGCGAGCCGGTGGATGCGTTCTTCGAAGCCGTGATGGTCAACGCGGAGGACGCAAAAGTCCGCGCCAACCGTTATGCGTTGCTGGCGCGTCTGCGTGGTTTGTTCCTCGGCGTTGCCGACATTTCGCTGCTGGGTTGAGGGATTGCTGTTGAAGCTGCTGATTCTCGATCGGGACGGAGTGATCAATTACGACTCCGACGCTTACATCAAGTCGGTGGAGGAGTGGATTCCACTCCCCGGCTCGATCGAAGCCATCGCGCAGTTGAGCAAGGCCGGCTGGACGGTAGCAGTCGCCACCAACCAGTCGGGCATCGCTCGCGGCTATTACGACCTCGCCACACTGGATGCCATGCACGAGCGCTTGCGCGCGCTGGTGGCGGAGCAGGGCGGTGAAGTCGGGCTGATCGTCTACTGCCCGCACGGGCCGGACGAAGGCTGCGATTGCCGCAAGCCGAAACCCGGGATGTTGAAAACCATCGCCGCTCATTACAACGTGTCGCTGACCAATCTCTGGTTCGTCGGCGACAGCCTTGGTGACCTGGAAGCCGCCAAAGCCGTCGATTCACAGCCAGTTTTGGTAAAGACCGGGAAAGGCGAAAAGACTTTGGGCAAGACCCTACCGGTAGGCACATTGATTTTTGACGATCTGGCGGCGATTGCCGCAGAACTTGTGCACAAATGCACTTAACTAAGTGTGCGCTTCTGAATTTCCTGGCAAAGGATGATAGGGAAGTGCGCTTTACATAGGCGGGCATTGCCCGCAACGGTAAACGTCACCATGTCGATACTGCAGGCCATCAGAACCTTCCTCTTTTACCTGCTGCTGGGCACCAGCTCCTTGCTGTGGTGCAGCCTGAGCTTTTTTATCGCGCCGTTTCTGCCCTTCAAGGCACGTTATCGCTTCATCAACGTGTACTGGTGCCGCTGCGCCCTGTGGCTGAGCAAAGTATTTCTTGGCATCCGCTACGAAGTGAAGGGCGCCGAGAACGTACCTGAACGGCCTTGCGTCATTCAGTCAAACCACCAGAGTACCTGGGAGACGTTCTTTCTCTCGGCCTACTTCTCACCGCTGAGCCAGGTGCTCAAACGTGAATTGCTCTATGTGCCGTTCTTCGGTTGGGCCATGGCCATGCTGCGACCGATCGCCATCGATCGCGGCAACCCGAAAGCCGCACTCAAGCATGTGGCACAAAAAGGTGATGAGTTGCTCAAGGACAATGTCTGGGTGCTGATCTTCCCCGAAGGCACGCGCGTTCCTTTCGGCACCGTCGGAAAGTTCTCGCGCGGTGGCAGTGCCTTGGCGGTCAACGCCGAATTGCCGGTGCTGCCGATTGCGCACAACGCAGGCAAGTTCTGGCCGAAAACCGGTTGGGCGAAGAAGCAGGGCGTCATCACTGTGATCATTGGCGAGCCGATGTATGCCGCAGGCACCGGACCGCGAGCCATTGCCGAATTGAACGACCGGGTTCAGGCGTGGAATGAGCAGATGCAACGGGAAATGGGCTCGCTGCCACCGGCTCCGCAAGCGCCGGTTTCAAACGATCAGGTGGCTGTCTGAGATTCTGTGGATAACCTGTGTACCGTTTCCTTGAAAACCGTCGTTATTTGTACGTAAGTTTATGATTTTTTTACATATTTCTCAGAGAGATAAAAACCATAAAAACGTGCATAAGTTTTTTTCGGACGTAAAAAAACCGGCTGATATAGCCGGTTTTTTTATGCCAGGAACAATCACAGACTGTCGACATGACAGGGCGACCTGGGTCGCTCGCTTTCATTCTGTAAACAGTGGAAATTGCAGCCTGAATGTCGTGCCCCCGACCCACCTCGCTCTGACACTCGATTCGCCCGCCGTGCCGATCCACAACGGCTTTGACCATCGATAATCCCAGCCCCACGCCATCGATACCCTGGGCGGAAGAAAAGTGTCGGTATTGGCTGAACAGTTCGGGTAACTCCTCAGCGGCGATGCCTTTGCCCTGATCGATGAGCTCACAGATCAGCCAGCCGTCGCGTTGACTGACGTGCAAACGGATACGAGTACCTGAAACACTGTACTTGATGGCATTTTCCAGCAAATTGAACAACGCCCGGGTCAGCAGCGCCTGATCCGCAAGAACCAGACTTTCCTGGGCTTCCTCTTCCACTTGATGGACCAGTTCGATCTGTTTCTGCTGCGCGATGGGCAGCGCTTGGTCGAACACATCCAGCACCAGCATCGCAAACAGGCTTGGCTGGAACTGATAAGCCTCGGACTCGGCCCTCGCCAGTTGTACGAAACCGTCAGTCAGTTCCAGGGCCCGGCGTACCTGGAGTTCGATTTGATCAAAGAGTTGCAAATCACCGCCCACCTGATGACGGTGGACGTCGAGCAACGCGAGGATGGCCGAGTGAGGCGCCCGCAGGTCGTGGGACAGAAAGCGTAACAGGACCGCGCGCTGCTCCTCCGCATCGCGCTCCACACTCAAATCAGTCAGGTTCCATAGCCAGCCGACCGGAGCATCACCGTCTGCCGGCAACAACTCGGCACGCTCCAGGCGCAGGCTGCGCTCCTTGAGGTCGCGAAACTCCAGCAGCGGCAGTGTCGATAAAGACGAGCCCGGCCCATGACTCAAATCCGGATACCCTAGCTGTTTAAGTCGCCCGAGCACATCATCGCCGACCAGATTCCCACCAAACAGGTCGCGGGCCTTGCGGTTGCCGAGCAGAATCTGTCCTTGGGGATCGCTGATCAACGTGGCCACCGGCAAGTACTCCAGGCCATCGGCGATGAATCGGTGGGTATCGCGGGTCAGGCTCATGGCTTGTTCCAGCGCCATGATTTGCTTCTGCAAACTGTCGTCACCGGAATACTGGGCACGACGGCGCTCCGGAAACACTTTCGGCTCGCTGTCCAGCCGCGCCAATTCCCAACCGAAATAGGTCAGCACCACACTGAGGCGCCGCCAGTTCCAGATCAGATAACCAAACAGCATCCCCAGCACCGCAGGCGTCGGTGACCACCACCAGCGCTTGAACTCCGCAAGGCCGGCACTGGTCAGCAACGCACAAGCCATCCCCGTGAGCGTCAACCAGAGCGCCAGGCGTGGGCGCCACAGCAACAACCCGAGCACGCACGTCACCAGACCAAGGGAAAGCCCTGCGCTCAAGCCTGGGGATACATCGCCCAGGTTGATTTGCACGCGATAGGACAGCAACGTCGTCAGCGGCAACAGCACGAGACTTATCCACAACCACTCTCGCACCAATTGCCGAAACAATCGCTGTACCTGGCTGGGCCCTCGGCTTTCATGGCGGCGTTGGTCAAACATGGCCAACAGGGCAGGGCGGGGTAAACGGTTTCATGATTCCTACGCCTGAGGTTTCGACTCAAAGAATCATAGCGGACGCCACGACCAACGGCGGGCCGCTTGCTTTCGCTGTA
Organism: Pseudomonas grandcourensis; assembly: GCF_039909015.1. Lineage (NCBI taxonomy): Bacteria > Pseudomonadati > Pseudomonadota > Gammaproteobacteria > Pseudomonadales > Pseudomonadaceae > Pseudomonas > Pseudomonas grandcourensis. The sequence continues at coordinate 57,438 of NZ_CP150919.1, read as the reverse complement.
TCGATTGAGCCGCTATCGTCGATAAAGAGCTGCCCAAGCGACAAGGAATCACCCTGTATGCGCGTTGCGATACTGGACGATGAGCCCGCCGAACTGCGACGGGTCGAACAAACCCTGCAACAGATGGCCGAAGCCGGAGAGCAGCCGTGGTCGCTGTACAGCTTCGAACGGGGTGAAGACCTGTTGCGCCAACTGCGTAGGGAAACTTTCGACCTGCTGATACTCGACTGGCAACTGCCCGACCTCACGGGCTTGTCATTGCTGCTCTGGACCCGCGAACACATGGAAGCGCCGCCCGCGGCAATCATGCTGACCAGTCGCGACGGCGAAAGCGATATCGTTCAGGCCCTGAATGCCGGCGCCGATGACTACGTCAGCAAACCGTTCCGCCCCAATGAACTGAAAGCCCGTGTTGGTGCGGTCCTGCGCCGGCATGGCCAGCAGCGAGCGGCGGCCGAAGGATTGAGCTTCAATGACCTGGTTTTCGATGATGCCGAACTGACCATCACTCGCGACGGCAAACCGATCGTCATGACCGAACGCGAATACCGCCTGGCGCATTGCCTGTTCAGCAACCTCGGCCGACCGCTGTCGCGGGATTACCTGTACGAACGATTCTGGCCCCATGAAGAGATGTCGTCGTCCCGGCCGCTGGACACCCACATCTATCGCCTGCGCAACAAGCTTGGGCTGACGGCGGATCGCGGTTGGCAGTTGCTGACGATTTATGGGTATGGGTATCGGTTGGAGAGTGTGGCGGGGGCGCGCGAGTGAAACGCAGGCATTAAAAAAGGCCAACGCAATGCGTTGGCCTTTTCGTTGGCATCGACCGGAATTGTCGATGGGCACATTAAATGTCATGCCAAATCACTGACAAATCAATGACTTACGATCATATTTGGCATAAATATTGTCGTATTTGATTCATAATAAATGTCATTTCCTAGCACTTTGGCCGGAATAAATGTCGCAACCGAACTCTAGTTAATACGAGAGTCGTGAACGTGTTTTAAATACCAACAGTACATAACTGAGTACTGATAATTTAAGCGGTTTTGACAACATGTCAACTTTATCAGACTACTTCATTGATCATCTACTGAGAACACCCTCCTGCGTCACCAACGACAAACGGTCTGTCCCACCTTAAACCCGCATGAAGCATCGCACCTCACTCAGCTCAAAATAGCTCCATCGAATCGGAAGCATCTGCCAATCGGTAACCCATTGCTCTATACCCACTCTGGCGCTTATCCCACATCCGCAGCAATGCAGGATGTCCAGCGTCAATGAAATCGATGATGCGCACGTCGGCTTTGCTCGCATGCTCCCGGTGCAGTCGTCCTGCGTACTGCTGAAGTGTGCCTTTCCAGGAGATCGGCATTGCCAGTACCAATGTGTCCAACGGAGGATGATCAAAGCCTTCACCCACCAGCTTGCCTGTGGCCAGCAATACCCGAGGTACCTCTGGTGTTAGCGCCTCCAGCTCTGTCATAAGCGCTGAACGCTGCTTTTTCGACATCCGCCCATGCAGGGTGAATAGATTCTGCACACGCCCGGTCAATGCCGCTTCAATGACGCTCACATGATCAGTTCGTTCTGTTAACACTAAAACCTTACGACCTTGGGTGAAGGCCGCTTCCACTTCAGAAATGATTCTTTCCGTGCGCCCGGCATCGTTGGCGAGATACCGGAACACCTCCTGAATACCCGCACCCTCGAACAGATTGATCTGGTTTGGTAGCAAACGAGTTTCCACCATCAAATCATGCGGTGCGCTTTCCGGCCTGCTTGCCGTGTGTCGAATCGGCCCACACTGCATGAATATTATGGGCTGCTGCCCATCACGACGGATCGGGGTTGCGGTCAGGCCGAGCAAATATTTAGCGGGGGCGCTCTTCAGGATCGCCTCGAACGAAAATGCCGACAGGTGATGGCACTCGTCGACGATAATCTGCCCATACTTCTTCACCACTTCGCTAACCTCGCCCTGGCGTGACAATGACTGCATCACGGCAATATCAATGACTCCGGTCGGTTTGGCTTTTCCACCGCCAATGGTGCCGACGATGCGTTTATCGACACCAAGAAAAGCCTGCAAACGCTCCTGCCATTGCCGGAGTAACTCGGTGCGATGCACCAACACCAACGTATTAACGCCTCGTCGCGCGATCAGCGCGGCGGCGGCCACCGTTTTGCCGAACGCAGTCGGTGCACACAAAATGCCAGCATCATGTTCAAGCATCACATCCACAGCAGTCTGCTGATCCTGTCGCAAGGTGCCGGTAAAGTTGAGGTCTAGTGGCTCTCCTACGAAGCGCTCATCGTGGACAATGAGCGCTATACCGTTCTCGCTCAATAGTTCCATGGCGGCATCCAGGCAACCACGAGGCAAGGCGATGTGCTTGGGGAAGTTTTCTGCGCAACCAATGATCCGAGGTTTGTTCCAAACAGGCAGACGCATTGCCTGAGCCTTGTAAAACTCCGGGTTCTGAAACGCTGCCAACCTGATCAACCGGTTAGCCAATGGTTGTGGTAATTCAGATTTTTCGAAGTAGGCCAGGTTAGCCAGCGTGACCGTCAGCGACTTCGGCAACGGGCAGGACAACTTCTGCGAGTTCGGTTTTGTCTTCCAAGGCTCCTGCTGGTCTTCTTCTGCGACGAAGGTGACATCCAGCGGGTGGCTGTGCCCAATGGCGCGTACGATAGTCGGCTCGATATCCTGTATTGGCATTGGTTGGATACTGGCTAGAAAGGCCCATTGGTCGAAATAAGGCTCAAGTGCATCATCCACAAATACACTACCGCCCTGCTCACGGGCCTTTTTCTGCAGGGGTAGGGCAATCAGGTTGCCGAAACCACCTTTGGGCATTCTGTCCTGATTAGGAAAGAGTCGGTCATAGGAACTCAGTTTTAATTGCCGAGTGCGAGCGCAGGTATGACTGATGATTGCCGTCCCCAGTCGCCGTGCCTCCTGAGCCTGGACATTCTTCGCGAAGAAAACCCATGCATGCGCACCATTACCCGAACGAGAAACCTCCAAAGCCACGGGTACTCCCAGCTCGCGGCAGGACTGGGCAAAAGCAAGCACGTCCTTGCGCCACTCGGCCTCGTCAAAGTCCACGGCAAGAAAATGGCAGGTGTCATCAAGCAGCAAAGGGTAAACGCCAATAACGACTTCGCCCGCGAGATGTCTATAAAGCACTTCGTTGGTCAGTGGTATCAGCTGGCGATGGCTACAATCGCCACACTTAATTCGCGGTTTATGACAAATACCTGGACGCCACTCGTTGGCACAAGCAGGGGAGTAGCCTGACTTACCGAGCTTGCTCTCCCAGCGAATCGGAAAGACGTCGATTCGGCCTCGGAACAAGCGTTGAAAGAGCGCGAGCTTGGCATCGGTGTCAAGTTGCTGCGTACGCAGCCCAACCGAAGATGCTTGAATTTTTATCGGCTGGCCAACCGGGCGCCAATCAATAGAATTAGCTTCCAGTAACGCAATCAGCCGAGCATTTTCAGCCCGCAACCTCACCAAAAGATCAGAGTCTGTCATAGGGCTTCATCCAGAACCTATGGAAATACGGGAGCCTTCAGTTCCGCGAGCCCCCTTCCAAGGCATCCCAACGCGGCATTTCTAGTCACAAACGCTGCTGGTAGGGAACCCATTCATTAACCTAACCAACGAGCACAAGCTCTGCATAGCAAAACTTACCGTCAAGCCATAACCATTTTGGCTAGCTCAGGCAGGCATCATTCCCCTCTCCGGCCTTGGCCTTCAAGGGCTTTCCCTCAACGAAGGCAGACCACTACATAGCCAATACAGGCTTTCGGTTCGCCATGAAGTAGAAAGGTGATCAGGGCAAAATCTGAATGCTGAATCAAGACAGCAAGATACTCACTCTCGGGTCGCTGGCGCCAGTCAGCCAATTCCTCATGGCCTCCTCATTGGTAATCGTCAACTTCATCAACGGTTTGACTGCGTGGAGGGTTGCGCCAAGCTCTGCCCGTAACGCTAGAACGATCAGTTTAGCGTAACGTCCTGGATGAACATGGCTAAGTGGCTTTAACCGACATTCCGTATTTTTACGCATGGCAGTTTCGGCTCCGTACGCGCATTGGAACGCTCGATTACCAACCACCTTCCTAGCATTACGAAATGCGCGACCGATCTTATATGTTTGGAGCGAAAAGATAGTAAGAGGAAGCATTTAACAAGACCCGACGAGCGGGTATTGCGCAGCTGAAAGCGCAAAGCATCTCAAGTAACAGCACGCTAATAGAAAAGAAATATGAATATCAAACTTTAGATTCAATAGTCATGAAAAGTGGTTTTCCATATAACTATAGAAAACCACAATAATATCAAGCGGCCTTAAGAGTTCGCCTTTTTTCAGGAACTGCTTCTATAAGCGCATCCATTAAAGCGGAAACATTGTATCCATATTCGGCAGAGTAACAGATAGGCGTCTTTATCTTAACCCCAGTAGCCTCGGCAACTCTGTTTTTAACTGATAGCGCTTTTTCATCCAAAAAATTTCTAGCCTCATCATCAGGTGCATTGGTGAAGAGATTCCAATGGCGCCCCTTCATAGCTACATCTGCCTGATTGATCGCAACAATTATTCTATCAGCCTGAAAATTTGGAATTAGAATCTCATTTATCAGCTTATACGCTGTACCTAAGTCTCGACTTGATCCATCAACTATGACTAAGGCCAAGTCCACAAATCCAAAACTCACACCATCTCTAGAATAAGCCTTGTACAAAAGATCTATAATTTTTTTTGAGTGTTGTTTATCACTCGCAATCCCATCGCCCAAACCTGGCGTATCCCAGACCCGTAGATAATCATGTACGCTATACCAATCCAAGTCCATAGTCTCAGGATCAACACCCTTACCAACCTTTGCTACCGACTCAGAAAACAATGCATTTATCGTACTCGACTTCCCCGCCCCAGTACTGCCGGTAAGCATGACATCCAAAGGCCGGATACCCATCCGATTTATTCTCCCGGAAAACTCCGAGAGTTTATAGTCAAGGTACATAACTAAAAACCAAACAGACTTTTGAATAACCCCACAGCAGCACCAGCGACACCGCCGATGACTCCACCTATAGCCTCGCCCGTTTTACCAAAAAGCTTACCAACATTACGACCAAGATCAACTCCCACCGAAGCCGTATCTACAATCGACTCCATTAAGCTTTTCTTTATTTCAACATTATAATTTTTGATATCATCATTATCCGTCCACATCTCTTCTTTTTTCGAGATATTGTCGTTAGCAAGCACCGCTCGCTTAGCCTTCGGTACTTTATTGACAATCATATATAGAAGCTTTGATAGGTTATAAGGATTTTGTGCCTCATTACCTTCCTTATACCCCGCCGCATAAAATACGGGTTCGACATCTACATTTGTAGCCTCTTTGATCCTAGCATTTACAGATCGCACCTTATCCTGAAGAAACGCCTCAGTTTCAGGAGTTGGTTTATTCAAATCATAGTCCCAAGTATCACGCCCTTTTCGAGCGTTATCCGCTTGGTTAATGCCCACCAGTATTCTACTGCTTGGATTGGCACCCAGATTAGGGATAATCACGCTATTAATTAGCTCGTAAGACGTTCCCAAATCCCTAGTACTGCCATCAACAATAACAAGCACCAAATCAATTAATGGCCGACTCTTTGAATCCAGCTCATTGAGCTTCGCAATAATATTCTTAGCATGGAGATTATCTTTTTCCTTGCCATCGCCCAGACCAGGGCTATCCCACAGAACGAGATTATTAAGCTCGTAACGCGTAATATCCATCGTTTCAGGATCAACTCCTGTCCCGACTTTTGCTATATCGGTATTAAACAGGGCATTGATAGTAGAGCTTTTCCCAGCGCCCGTAGCGCCAGTAATCATAATGTTTAGCTTTTGACTTTTCAGCGCAAGGACATTCTGCAACAACTTATTTTTCGTCGACTCGTCAATATCTGAAGAGCTGGCAATTTCTCTTTCAAGGTTTTCAAAGATCTTATCGTTCTGACTCATACTAAATCCCTATAATGGCACTTGGCCAATCCGGCGTGAAAAATCCAATTTAACAGCACTAATTTCGGCTCGCAATGGATTCATAACTGAACCGCAATTCCACTCCAGCGTAAGCGTCCGCCGAAGTCACCTTGCGTGACTCAGGCCGACATCCACTGATGCGGCAGCAGTTGATCAATCTCACTTGCCCGCTGCGTCGGCAGACGAGTTAAAACATCCTTCAGATAAGCATACGGATCATGTCCGTTCATGCGCGCAGTCTGGATCAGGCTCATGATCGCCGCCGCCCGTTTTCCGCTGAGTAGTGATCCAGCAAACAGCCAGCTCGAGCGCCCAAGAGCCCATGGCCTGATCTGGTTCTCTACTTAATTAATGTCGATGGGCACAGCCCCGTCGTCGAGGTAGCGCCTCAGCGCTACCCAGCGTTTAAGGCTGTAATCCAGAGCTTTGGCCGTCGCTGATCCATTGGGCACTAGATCTCGCTGGGCCAACATCCATTCGTGGAACGCTTCGATTATCGGTGCTGCCTTTTCCTGGCGTATTCGCCAGCGATCCTCATCGCTCATGTCCCGCGCCTGGCGCTCAACTTCGTACAACCCGAGGAACTACCTTACTGATCATCTACGGATGAACACCTGACTGGCTTAAGCGGACGTGTTAGATGAGCGAGCGAGCAGCGGCCAGATATTTGACAACCTGCTCGAGCCCTGTTCGGAATGCGATGAGATCGCGTGGACGACTACACAGACCATGGTTCTCGCTGCTTAGCCAGCTTCTAGCATTTCGCTCATTGCCTACCACCGCGAGCAATGACTGATACAACTCAACCAAAAGCAGGGCTCGGCTCCACGCTTCGGTGCCCGGTTGAAGCCGTTCATGTCCATGGCGTAGTAGCAGCATCGTGGAAACATGCACGTCTAAGACAGCTGATAACTCAGTGTCATCAAGCCCCAGCCCTTCGCCGGCTCGAACAAACGCTTTTCCAAGTACAGCGATCTCAGCGTCAGATGCGACTGATTTCATGCTCCACCAATCTGGTCTGTGATGAACGAGTTTATCAAGTCATCTCCATCGACCATGTTGGCCTCTTCTGACCGATGACTGAATTGATCCTTTAATGTTCTGAATGGATCCTTCCGAATCACTCCACCCCTGAACGGCTCCATCGTCCTTGCAGCAATGTTGGGGGTTGTGCACATTGCCCCAGATGTCCACACCCCTCGGCAATGCCAACGACAAACGGTCTTTCCCACCTTAAGCCCGCATGAAGCATCGTACCTTGCTCGCCCATGAGAGCCGCATTAGATTCGGCGATTCCAAACCCGAAAGCGGCTTATAGTCAGCAGTACAGTTTCCCCACTACAACCTCTACCCATATGAAACGGCAACAGGCCTAGAGGGTGATCACAAGACTGGAAATGAACCCCGTATCTTGACCCGGATACCCCCTTGGATTGCAAACCACCCGTGTACCCGCAATGTTGTAGTCAACAGCAGCATGAGAATGACCATGCACCCATAGGGCTATCGAATCACTCATGAGGTCTTCCCAAGGATTTGCATATGCTGCATCCAGGTGGGTTCCTGCGTGCGAAATCCCCGCCAGTGAGAGCAACGTCGGCGCATGGTGCGTGATCATCACTGTAAGCCCTTCGTGCGGCTCAGCCATCTTTGAACAAAGCCAATCACGTGTTTTGACAGACTGCTCGACCAAGTCGACCGGGCGAATGCGCCGATAGTTATCGGTGCGGATCTGCCGAAAATCATTCATCGCGTGCTGTGCCTGCATGGACGCCACAGATTGGTTTCCCGTCGCGGTAAAATCTGTCCACATCGTTGCACCGAGAAAACGCACACCACCGATGATGACCTCATCGCGATCAAGAACCCGTACCCGCTCATCGCTTGCCAGCCTCATCTTCAGCAGGGTGTTGTTCAGGTGCCCACCGTAAAACTCATGATTGCCTGGCACATAGAGTACCGGGCAGGAAAAGGCTTGCTTGGCCCATGCCACGCCGCGCGCTTTGACATCAATGTCACCCGCCAAGATGACTACGTCGGCATCCACCACTTCTGGCACAAAAGGGCGGAACTCATGGTGCAAATCTGACAGTAGGTGAATACGCATCGGCATATCTCCCATGATTAGCTAAAAAAGCGCTACAACTAAAGATCCAAAGCATCCGAAAAGCCGGCCTCCCATAACGTCGAAGCATCTGCCCTTAGGACTGCCCCCGAAAGTCATCGAGCCCCACACGGCCAAACACTTGGTCATCAGCAGGGCACTCATCATCGAAATGCTGATGAGCTGGTGCTCACGTTGAAGCGCAATTAAAGTGCTGGAAAACTGAACTCACAAAAGTGCACGCGATAGCACACCCTCGTGCTCAGCCCCGTATCCCCATGAGGCCTGAAGGATGCTGAACTGCTCGCCAAATACCGGCACTCTCGTGTTACGCCCACAGATGTCAGTGTCGCTCCGAGTTGAATCCATCATCGGCATCACCCAAAAGAGAAGCCTGGGGGAGGAGGAGCGACTGGACTCCGTGGTTAGAAAATTTTGATCATGGTTGAAAGCTCAGCGCTCTTGCGTACGCCATGACCAAGCAACACATAAACTGTGTTGACCGTTTGAAAAAAACAGCCATCGCTAAATGCCACCAAAGGTGTACTACGCACCCAACTGCCAGAACAGAACCGGCCACGGCTATCCAATACAACCTGGTGGGCAAAAAGCATCACCGCTTGCTGGCCCATTTGTTCAAATTCGTCTCGCACCATATCCGGTAGAACAAGGTCGATCCAAATCCAGTGACGCACCAAGCAGAAAGGCTGGCGTGGAAACTGCTCGCGAACTCGTGCAACAGCATCTTCATCGGACAACTCGTGCCCGAGCATCGTCGTACCCTCTCCATGGAGTAGGTCAACAATCGCGTTGAGTTCTTGCATTACACACCTCCATCGACTAACTGGGATATCGAAGGCGCGCGCATAATTGAACGAGCCTCACTGTTTTTTCGAACATCGATTAGATGAAGTCTGTTAGCACCAACCGCAGGGAAAAACTCACATTTACAAATGTTGTGGAGGTGCCTGCTATCGATCAACCAGCAGTACCTTTATGAGTTCATGCCCATGCCATTGCTCTGCATAGTGAGTCCCTCATCAATTCTCTCCCCTTGGAGGGCTATTGAAGTCGCCTCGGTGTGGGGTAAAAACCACCTGTAAGCACTTTCAAAAAATCATTCAATGACCTCCGTCCTCCAGGCCGTTTGAATGTGACAATCACATATCGGCTGCCACTGACCGTACAAAGTGCCCAATACAGCCCGTCGTTCTCCACCTTGCAGATATCTGAAGTTCGGATACGGTGCCCGTCTTCAAACATGCCTCCTCCAGCTAAAACATGCCGATGCACAACTCCGATAGCGCAGCATGAGATAATTTCGACCTGCGTCAGCAAAGCGGTTGCTACGGCGTTAAAAGGATGACGCATTGCTGCAGCAAGCCTGAGCTCAAGGTACCGACTGCATGGCCTCATTTTCGATGTCCTCAAGCGGCTTGCGATGGAGCGGCACAAAACGCATCGGCAATATCAGCAAATAGGGGCAGTGTTCTCAGCTGAGCCCCTTTCAGCAACTCGTCCACGCTAAGCAGAACTCCACGCGTGACGCCTGTGCCTGTCACTGGCGCTACCGCTGCGTGAATCTTGGCGGGACGTAACGACTCAAGTATCCAATTGGATTTGCTATTGGCGCGCCGGGCAAGGTCAGCGAGCACCGCGTACTGCGACATGAAGCGAATCAAGGAAGAGACAGGGATTACCGTGACTAAGCGCGTGCCGCGTTTCTCCTGCACGGCCTTTAGAAATCCCCCCTCAATCCAGGCCTTAATGGACTCATGCTTCCAACCAGAGATACGCACCAGGTCGGTGATCAGCAGTACGGGATCACGTTGCACTTCATCCAGCCGCTCGTGAATATCGCGGCGGTTGAAACGTAAACCGGAAATACCGGGCATCCCAGAGACCAACGCGACAGGTCTCAATACACCATGAAGAATATCTTGCAGGATCGAACAAACTCGGTCGTTTGAAACACCATGCTTTCCGGAAATATCCAGGATACCCACCGTCTGCTCAGGCGGAATCGCAATGTGCAAGGTCTGCTTGATCAATAAACTGATTACGGCATCCACATCCTCAAGGCGGTATTCCCCAGTCACAAGGGGTGGTCGGTCAACTTTGGCGAGACGCTTGAGCGCTCCAGCTTGAATGAAACGCTCAAAAAAGACTTTGGACACACCGAGACGTTTGCGGGCGTCGGTCGCTGACAAGTGGGCTCTTCGTACCGAAGCCAGTTGTTCGATTACGGTTCTCTCGACCGCGACGTAGCGATTTTTTCCTACGACATGCACACGCCCTTCGATCTCGCTATTAATCACCAAAGTGGCAAGAATTTGCTCGCCACCCCCCAGAAACCGCGCGGCTTCTGCTGCCGATAACCAAGCTTTTTCGTCCTGTGTGGCGGGGCTGAGAGTACGGAGCCGCAGATTGATATGTCCGTCGAAGTTTTGGACGATGATCGACGTAAGCTCCTCACGAAAAAAACTATAAGCCGGATCCGCGAACTCCTTGTGAAGCATGCCGTACCAGCTTCCAAGGCGCTTCTTCAATCCCGGCCCGGTGCCGCTTTCGATATTGGCGATGACTAACTGCTGCAGAGTTTGTGGCCAGATCCCAAGCACCATCCATAATCTATCCACAACCGCACGCGACTCTTGCAGCGAAGTGGGTTTGGGAACCTTCCGCGATTTTTCCTGGCCCTCTGCGCCCGGCTGAATGTGGGCCGCCAGAAAGCAAAGAAACTCACCAATAGTAGAGGGCGCTTGCCCGTGGCCAAGCTCACCAGGCAACAGACGTCTGGCAGGATGCACGGTCGAAGACAGCAGCGCCGAAATCGCCAACTCGCTTTCGTCAGCTGGCACTGACGGGGCACACGCCAAATGAAAACCACAGTTTTCACATAGATCCACTTTGCCTCTCTGAAGCGAAAGAGGCGTTGAGCAATTCGGACACTGGTCAATCAGCCGAGTGCCATGCTCTGTGCAAGCCGTTAGCAAGTCATGTGACCAGGCCATTTTCAGGTAAGGCTGCGCTCCCAAGCACAGAGGACAGACAGGACTCGACAGAGCTCTCTGAAAGCGTTGGTTCAGGAGCGGCTCGGTATGCCCAGGTGCAGGGTTACGAATAGTCAAGGCCCCCAAATTCAGACCGAATTCAGCGGCGATTTTTTCGAGTTGCACAAGCGTATAAGCTTGCCGAGGTTTGATTCGAGTAGGCTTGAGCAATGAGTCTACTGATGGCAATAGGTTCCCAGATGCCAGGCGCATCAGGTAGCCATGCAAGGTTTCCTGTTCATGGGGACTTAAAACAATCATCAACGTCATGACCAGCCCCTCCCAGCCTGTAACCCGATCAGGGAGGCTTTGGGTAATGGCATCTGTGCTTCTGTTAGGACTTTCACATAAGCTTGTACCAACACGCTGTCATCCAGTTGCGAACCTGGGTCAAACGGATTGCAATCTATAAGCCCGGTACCAATGCTTTTCGCGTAAGCACCGGAGAACGTCGAGAGATCCAATCGAAGCGCCTTTGCATTGGCTTCAGCCGCACAGAACAGTTTGATCAGCATGCCGATACGCCCCTGAGTGGATGCGTACAGGCGGCGGATGAAATCCAGGCTCTTAACATCTGGGACGTGCCAGCCAGCTTGTGTCAGAGCCCCGCACAGGGTTAACACACAGTTTTGGAACAGCGCTCGCTCTTGTGGGTCATTCCACCGATACGGGTAGAGATAATGCACTGCTTCGGCACGATCTCGGAGTTGCTCATTGCCCGCAAATATCGCTCGGGCGGACGGCAAACCGAGCATGAGGATGGTCAACCCCATCTCCTCGCTAAGGAGCTTCAACCAGTCAGCCACCTCGCGCGCCAACGCGCGTGAGGGCCGCTCAATAAAGTGTTGGATTTCATCAAAAATGACGACACGCGTGCCTGCGAGCTCGATTAGCCCGCAAGCGCGCTGAGTCAGTTGCTCCGCCGAGCCACGTCCATATTTACGCGGATCCAAGGAAGCCAACATAGCTTCAGGCAAGGACTTACGGGTGGGATTGACTGGCGTTGCCACCCGTAAAACTGGAATGGATCTACGTCCCTCCGATGTGAAGGATGGATGATCAGCTTGCAGCAGCCTGATCAGCTCGCTCTTCCCCGTTCGAGTAGGGGCCAGCATCATCAGGATCAGATTCTCGCCCTCAAGCCCTCTCGCCACAACCTGATGCGCCCGATCATATGCTGCAGAAAAGTGTGCATGCATCAGCACCTCCTGAGCGGACAGAAATTTCATGGCCGGGCTCCTTTTTTGCGAGTCGCAACTGGCGCCAACTCAGGCAATGCTTGGCCTTCAACAGGATCAGGCATAACGGCTTCAACGTGCGTACTCCGTGAAATTGTACGAGACGCATCTTGTTTCTCGAGTGTCCTTACAGCACTCCTTTTAATCGACAGTTTTTTCGACTGGTTACTTTGATAAACATCTTCCATTAATTTAACATGGGACTGCACATAGTCCTCCGCACTCAACTCAGCGTCTGATTTGTAATGACTCTTACGGATAGCTTTTGCCGTTTCAAAGCTCATTACCGGCAACCCTGTAAGTTTATTGTCAGCCATCACCAACCTTTTTTGGTCTCGAGGATCTACCACATACACTTTCGAGACATCCAACGGATGACTTCTGACCTCGACCCAAGATTTAACCGAAGAGGCCATGAACAGTTCATACAGAGCATCACTATTAAATTGGAACCCACCAAACCGCACGCCGTCTTCGGTTAACCGCACCGGCTTCGAACTAAAGTTAAGGCAAGCTCGTTCAAAGGCCTGTGGCGTTGGTGGAGGCAACAGCGGGTATTTTTCAGTTAATAATTGCATCGCCCTCCGTGGTGAACAAGGATGACCAAAACGCTGATTGAGGCTTTCAATCGGTCTATCCATGTACACTTCTGCGACCCACCTAATTATCAGCCCTTCCAGTTCCTCAAGCGTATAACAAGCGTCACGCATGGCGCGCCCCAACGCCTCGTCTTCCAGTGGTTCTTGAGATTTTGTTGCACCACAAAGCATCTCAATCAGGCCAGTTTTAAGCGTACCAAACTTTCTTTCCACAAACGGTTTTTGCTGTGGCGCTCTCGCTTGAGTAAACTCAACGAGCGCTCCCAAATACACGACAGCACGCCTCATCGCATCACCATGGTGAGCAGCCGAATTATCGACAACCAGACAATTAAACATACTCGGTGCCGGCAATGAGCGTTCTAAGTTATACCTCTCCATGTAAGCTTTGTCTTTGGGCTCGAACATTGAAGTAAGCGTTCTCAGCAGTCCAATCTGACTTTCCGACTGAATCGTCAAATGGATACCAATAACACACCTTGTGGCGCAATCAACAACCAAATAAAGCGTTGGCTTTCCGATTATTTTTCGAAGGCTATCAACCGCAAATATATCTAACGGCGTTGCATCCAATTCAACTCGTTGGTACGGACGCTCGACACTTAGGTAACTAAAGGCACCTTTGAGCGCCTGACGTAGCGTTCGAGGATCAAGACGTCCACGCGCTAAATCCGACATAGCAAAACTTGCGATATAGCGTGTAATCGTACGCCTGGAAACCCCCGTAAATTGAATGCCTAACTCCTCACATTTGGCGCGTAGTCGAACATTAATTGCCAGGGTAATTTGGCCGGCTTTGAAACGATCAGTCGATATATACCATTTTTCCAGCTCGTCAACGATGACGTTACTGATATCGATATTCAGGCACGTCGGTAGCCGCCCTCGATTTGAAAAATAAGGGGCCAACGCCTCAACACCCACGCTTAGATTTGCTCGTTCAAGCCAACGTTGAATTGTCCGCACCGAGGGCGTATTGCTGCCAAAGAGCGTGAGAAGGTGGTCATTTATATCCTTCCAAGAACAGCCTTGCGTCTGAAGTTTTTTCACCTCATTGACCATGTTCAGGCGACTATCCAAAACCTGCCGTTCATGTTGAGTGAGTGAGCGAACCGGCAGTTGAGCGTTGGCTGCGCTTTCCTCAAAAATTGGACATAACTCACCGCGAGCCACCTTATTATTGAAGTCGTCGAACTGATAGATCAGGGTTTCCCCCGACGCGCCTTCCAATATCACTTGCGTATGTTGGGGTTTGACCGCAGTAACCCGCATCAGTGAGTCGCCAGACCTAACAAGCGAATCAACCTTAAGAGCGTTCATAGGGGCAACACCTGCAGATGCGAGAGATCGCCAAGCGATGCGAACAACTGGGTATCCGGCGCAAACAAATCGTGGTTGAGGTCTGCATGGAATATTCCGTGAAACACGGCGATGGCAATGCCAAACGATCCCATCCGGGTTGTCCGAGCCAGATCTTTAGCCGTCCAGCATTCGCGCTCAGTAGCCGCCGTACTCAGGGTATCAAGGACACTGGGCAGCTCATCTTGAAGGTAGGGTGCTGAGACGCATTTCAGGTACTGGATATTCGACAAGAGCTGAGGGTTCAAATCGTTCTCGGTGAGAATGGTGAAGCGGTAGCCCAGGCTCTCCAGAACGTCCTTTGCTCTCCTTAACTTATCGAGCTCCTTGTCGAGCAGTGCCGTCGACTTCACTTCAATTACAACGCGCACCCCATCAGCTAACTGACAGAGAAAATCAGGTGTGTAGAAGCAAGGTGTAATCCCTGGTCGGGGAACGAAAGCCTTGCGCGAGGGCAGTTCCTGACCGGTATTCAGTTCCAGCGTGAACGGCTGCTCAAGGAAACGCAGGATGCGCGGATCAAGCTCAATCAAAAAGCCTATGTCACGCTCTAAAAAGCTTTCTGCCGCGATGGTCTGGCCCGGATTTTTCACTGAGCTGAAGACATGGCAGCGATTACCTCGCTTGACCCTTCTCGAGACGTCCCGAGCAACTGCCTCGGACTCAAAACTTCGCTTCATGCTTTTCTTCACTCTCCATTGACTGAGTTCATGCCCTGGAACCCGTTGCGAAAGCAGCGATGACAGAACCCTTTAGGAACCTCATGGCACAAGGTTTCACCTAGGCGTGACATCAAGTACCTAGGTGGGCGCCTCGAGCTACATCGCAGGCAACGTCCAGCGTTTTCACGTAGCATCTCACTTAGCCTCAAATTGATGGTAAACCAGCATCTATTAAAGGTATACCCAAGGTTGACCGTCCCTGTCAAGATAGATTAGGTTCTAGCAACAATTTCAAGGCGTATAGCGCCACCTTCCGGAGTGAAGGGGCTGAGGATCAGGATGGGACGGAAGGTTAATACGGCCTGGTTTCAGGCCTACCGTGAAGCCACGGAAGATTTGTTGAGTGGGCTTGCCGCAGGACACAGTCGGGCAGAGGTCACGCGGAAGCATGCTGAAAAGTTGGGCATGAAAGACCAATCCTTTGCTCGCGTGATGAAGGCGGGCCGTTTCCTCGACAGCGAGATGAACAACCTCTCTGCCGAGGCGATTCTGTGTAGCTATGTCCAGGTCGAAACCCTGGAAAAAATTGCGCGCCTCTCGGCAGACACTGCCAAGAAGCACCTGAAAGCTGTCATTGCCAACCAGATAACGTTGCCGGAGTTGGAGGAGCTATTTAGCCAACTCAAAGCAGTTAACCCCATGGCACAGGCGGTGATTGGCCGAGACAACACACGCAAAATCACCAGTCAACATGAGCGCCAGTGTGCGGATGCAATTGCCAAAGCCGGCCCGGCGTTTTTTGGTGCGGCTGGTGGACGGATTTACAAACAATCCAAGGCGCGCCAGTACACCTCCCCAGCCTTCGTTGTGACACGCGATGATCAACCATTCGCCGCCATTTTCCCTCGTGTGGGTGGGGCTTCGAAACAGCCGTTGGCGATTGCATTCGAACTGTACGACTTGGCATGTGCGCGACGGGAAGTGACCCCGAATATCTGGTTCATTTTTCCCGAAAGCACCCCAACCTATGAAATGCTGGCGTATATAGCTTTCCAGTTTGGTGGAGCGTTTGATAAAGGTGACTGGTTGCATTTGGCAATCTGCAATCCAGAGGAGCCCGCGCTCATTGCCCTTGATTACATTGGCTCCAGAAAGATAGCGTTTACCCGCGATACGGAATTAGGGGGATCTATCGAGTCGGATTGTTCATGGTGGGGAAAGGATATTTACAACGCTGATTCGCTCGAGATTGATGGTTTTAGAGCAGCCGGCACCTCGGCCAATCAGTCGAACGATTAAACTCATAATGATGTTTTTTCGTTCAGTAGTCCTGCGCGGAGAAATCGCCACCGTCAAGAAAGATTCAGTGCCAGCCGCCGCGATGGCATGCCATGTGGGCCCTTTGCAGCCTACAACCCGTCACTTATTCGGAAAACATGTGCGCCAGCACTACGAAAGCTACAGCACAAACCTGCCTCGCTTGGATCCGACTGCCTGTCCAAGTGGCCGTGGAATCCACACGTAATAGGCGCTCTGACACGCCTTAAAGCTGCCTTCAGAAAATGACACAGGACGTGAGAGCTTTGATTTTCTTTAATCCCGCTGACGAACAACAAAACATCCGTGTAGTGACCCTCCGCCAATGGCTCGACTGGGCAGCTGGTAACAAGGCTCAAGAGTGGCAAGTCTCTCTGCCCATGATTCAACGCGGTTTTGTCTGGAAGCCCGCGCAAATTTTCGAACTATGGGACACCCTGTTACAGGGACTACCTATTGGTGCGTTGCTGGTCAGCGAACTGGGCAAAAACGTTAAAAGCATACCGCTGACTGGACAAACCGCCGCGATAGAAGCAGCTGGCGGCAGCTTGGGCCTGGTCGACGGACAGCAGCGCACTCTCGCCATGCTAGCAGGTTGGCCCCTACCCGCAGGCACCCCTATCTCACATCGTCTATGGGTGGACTTTGCGGATACGCCGCGCAGCGGCGAGCACTTTCGTATGCGTGTCACCACCCGAAACCAGCCTTTTGGCTTTGCCCGCGACAACCCCAATTCAAAATTGTCTTTGGCCGAGAGACGCAAGGCTCAGACCGAATGGCTGACAACGCAACCTGAATCAGCTAAAACGCAAAGCTATCAACTTCCCGACTTTCAAGGCACTCGGCCTTGGTGTAACCAGCCATCGCTGCCTCTGGATCTGCGCGATCTGATGCAGTGGTGGCATGAGTTCAATGATGCGCAGGTCTGGAGGCACAAAGTACTGGAGCATCTGAAAGCCCAGAAGGCGCCTTCAATTGATTCAACGAGCATCTGGGCCTCACTGGGAACCAAACATCAAACCCTGGTTGAGCAACGCATCGACGAGCTCGCAACTGGTCTGGAGCGGATTCATGCTGCTCAGATCCCGCTCATACGCCTGAACAACCGACTATTTACTACAGAGTTCCACGACACCACCGAGCCGCCCTTGGCACTACTGTTCAAGCGTATCGGCTCCAATGCCACACCCCTTTCTGACCATGATTACGTGTACGCGATCCTCAAGCACCTACGCCCTGAAGTGCATGAAATGGTCACACGACTGCACGGGCATCGTGGAGGATCTGACCAGGCAAGCGTTGCCAGCCTGATGAGTCCTACCGGTCTAGCCATGAGCGCACTGCGCCTGGCTGCTGCGGCATGGAGTCCCGGTGAAAAAGAACAGCGCACCGACCCGGTAAACCCGAGCAAAGAGCAATTCCATCGTCTAATCAAGCGTGAAGGTTTTCTGGATTCGCTGCTGCCGCTGCTCACTGAAAACCAAATGAAAAGGTGGTTCGACCTTACCCTGCAATGCCTTGAATACCGCAATGGCGCGGATCCAGGTCTGCCACGCCATGCCTTGCCATGTCTTTCTCGCCAACTGGTACAGGTGCTGCTGCGGCTGTCTCAGGCTGGCTATCTAGAGACACACGGAATACCACGTGATGAGGCGAGGCGCCGTGATGTTTTACGCTTGGTGTTGTACTGGTGGCTTTGCGTACATGATCAAAACAAAGCCAGCCTTGTGGCTTACCGAATCATCGCTGAGCACACCTCACACGAAGACGATACGGGCCAAAAGATTATGAAGGCCATAGTCCAAGCCTCTGCGGGCCATGCGTTACACAGCCCGGCTACCCTGAGTCAACGCCCCGAACTGACAGATACGCCCGCCAATCTCAGCTCAGCAAAAGCCCGTGGAGAGTCACGGTTTTTTCCCAAGCCAGATGACACGGCGGATCGTCTGCTGTGCGAATTCTGGCGGCGATGGCATGCGCCATGGAATCACCGACATTCGATCCTGCTCTGGCTGCAACGTAGCTATGTGGCAAGGCTGCCGGGTGACCCCATTGCCAGACGCGATGAAGATACGCCTTACGATTACGACCATATCCTTCCCGCTAATGATTGGAGCGGATGGACAGGTGCGAAGCCCGGCGCGCGCTTTATCGATTATTGCGAACAAGCAGGCGTCATCGGCAACAGCATCGGGAACATCCGGGTCTGGGGCAGCAGTGACAACCGCAGCGACGGTGCTGCGTCGCCTGCCCGAAAGCTTCGATTAATAGCCGAGACCACGGAAGAAGCTCTCGGAGCGCTTGCTGATCGGCAGGCAACAGCAGCCGAACTATTAGAAGCAAGCGCTATCAATCCCCAGCATCAAGATCTTTGGGCGGAATGCCTCCCACCTCCCGGAAAGGACAATCGATTCTGGAATCTTGATCGCGCCAAAGCATTTGAGCGGGCCGTTGAACAGCGCGCCTTTGAGCTGTACAGGCGCGTTTATGAGGAGCCAGGGTTCAGCGTTTGGTTAGATGTAACCGAGGCCGTTGACAGCCAATAAGCAAAAATTTGGCTGCGCTTTATCGGGTAATACACCTCGCTCGGATACCCGCGTGAGGCTCCCGGTCTTTCGGCGCTGATTGAAAACTGACCGTAACCGCTCGGACAATACACCTTCCTGACGCCGTCGCTTGAGGCGATGGTGTCCACCTAACTTTAAGTGGCTTTGAAGGTGTTTCACTAGACAATACGAATGCAACTGCTGGTCAGGCGGAATGCAAATGAGGGTCAAGTCGATGCAACTACGCAACCACCGTCATCGTCCCCATGTGGGTTCAAAAAACATGGTTGCCTTCACATAATCGAAAAGAACGAAACCCTTGTAGCGCGGGCGATTTTCTGCATTATTCAATAGCCTGCTGCACATTTTGTTTCACATTTTCTACGGTTAGCGAGCCGACTGGACTTTGCTTGATGAACAGCAGAAAACCACTCCGGGTGTGGGGCCAGCCCGGCCAGCGCCACTATCCGAGACATGGCTCACGTTGATCCCGCTATGGCGTTACGCCATGCTCTAGCCGTCCGATCAGCTCGCGGATCGCTTCAGTTCCAACGGAAGTCACGAGCAAGTCGATGGCACTGTCGCCGGCCAATCCTCGCTGGGGTCGTCGGAGCCAAGCATAAGCCGCTGCCTTATCGCCCTCAAAGAGCTCAATCGCCCGATCAAGTACCGACACGAAGCGATAGAGCCGGTCACTCTCTTGAACGCTTAAACACCCGGCTTGAACGCGCCGCCGCCAGGTCGACGGTGAGATACCCACACATTGCAGTCCTGCCGCCAAGGGGATAACTAGCCAAGCGGCGAGGCGTTGAAGCATCGCGCACGGTAAGCCCCTGTTCACCGCCTCAATCAGTTCGCTCCCGCGTACTGGCAGTTCAAGCACCTGCCACACCGTATAGGCGGAGTATGCAGCAGCGGCGGGGCACGGGTCAGCGGGCCTGGGGGGCTTAGGCAAGGGATTCCCCTTAGGATGTCTCCCACCCAGTCTAGTCCACCACAATGGGAGACATCACGAAGACATCCACCCCTAGCCCTTACCGAATAGCTTGAGAAAGGTGGTGTGTTTCGCCTGACGCCACGTCTCCGTCAGGTCGCCGTTGAGCTCCAGCGCTTCGAAGATACTTTTGACTTCTTCATTGGTTATCCGCTTGGCCGTGAGCATCTTCTTGAGCAGCTCGTGGCCATGCCAGACAGCGATGCCGAAATCTTGAGCGAGCTGGTGCATGCCCAAGTCATCCGTGACCACAATGGCGTCTCGTATTTGACCAAACGCGAGCACACGGCAGTCTGTCGAGGAGGGCGGCGAGCGCCCGCCGGTGGTGTAGGCCGCCGGATCCGCTATTACCCATCCCCGCAGCACGCTTTGGGCAGCCTCTAGCTGGCCTTTTTCATCGGTGCTGAGGCGTACCTGCTTTGCCAGCCGCTCAGCGGCAAGATCCGCACCATCAAACCAAGGAAACTTGAACTTCAGCGCACCACTGCGATGCACTTCGTCCTCGACATCTTTCAGAATGGTCAGAACGTAGTTTTTCTGCCCAAACGCCACACCGAGCATTGGTCGTACACGCTTCGCCAGCCTTAGATACGCATTGGTATCCAACAAGACAAGCGTGGACGCCGCATTCAACGTGCCAGCTCGCCATGTAACGCGGTGGCGTCGCTGAGAGACACGTCCATGATTTGCTGTACATACGACGGGCCCGTTCCATGTTCGCGAATCATGCGTTTCAGCGCCAGGAAGAACTCCGACTGAAACACATTCGACGCAGCGCCAAGGTATTGCGCGGGTTTGGGTGGAATCGGATCAAACAGAAGCGTGCTGACCAGCTGGGGTTCTGAGCTGTTTCGCACTTTATGGATTGTTGTTTCAATCACCCGCAACGATGGCAGCTGGTTTTCCCTTGCATAGCCCTGCGCTTGTTGGAACACCGTGTTCAGTGAAATTTGGTGATGCCGGGCATGCTGCTGAAGGACATTCACCTCCCCAGTTGCGTTAGACGCCTGCACCGCTTCGGCATACGCGAGCTGAGCACAAGCCTCAGGAAACAGCAGGGCACCGGCAAAGGCATCTGCAAAATCCTCCCCCGCGTCACTCCCCGCCAGTTCGGGGGTGTAGACATGCGCTAACTCGTGAGCCATCCAGAACTTGAAGTCTTCCAGCTTGGTATCCAGGTTGACGAACACGAAGGTGACATCAGACGCTGGCAATAGAATGTGCATCGCATTCTTGTGTTGCTGCTTTTGCCCCCAAAGGACGGGCACGAGCACGGCTCCACACGCCTTGAATTCGGCGATCAGCGCTTCATAGCCCAGCACACTGCGCTCACCCAAGCCCAGCTTATTGCGTACTTGGGACGCATCGCTCTGCAAACGCGCATAGCTGGTGGAAGGCGACGAAATCTGGGTCCGTAAGGTTGGCAACTTCGGCAAAAAATCGACGAGGGGCTTGAGCAATCCGCCGATGCCCAGCGCTTTGAGAATGTGTTCATCGGTGGTTTTGGTGCCCGCTTTCTTGCGGAACGCCACCACGGGCTGATCCGGAGGCGGTGCGACCAACTGTGAAAATGAAAGGTGCAGTGTTGTGGCCAGCTTGAGCAGCTTGTCCGGACGAGGAAAGTCCTTACCTTTGAACCAGTTGGTGACGGACTGCGCCGACACCCCCAACTGGTCTGCCAGGTCTTTTTGTGTCCAGCCACGCTGAACGAGGGCCGCGCGGAGCGACTCGGTATGTAGGGTATTTTGCATAGTGCCCAATGTAGTGCCTCGCTCGATCAAAATCAAGTTTGATCAAGTTTGATCAAGTTTTACTCACGCGACGGTGATCAAAACCAACATGCGCTTGAGGCGCTGTCGCCTGCACCCAACGACAGGGAGGCAAAACCAGCCGCCGCTCGTACGCGTAATTGGACGTTTATGCAGCCACGAAAATCTCGGGGGAATACATAAAAGAGAACGATGCGACTGGAACTAATGAAAAAACCGGCTCTCCCTTCGCAAGCATTTTGCTGGGAATTTCAGCGCACGCATGTGGCGTGATTGCAAAACAGATAAGCGGTCGCAGAACAAAAGCGTGATGGCGTGATCTCATTTTCAACACTGCTCAGCTCCTGACTTCAGCATAAAAGAAATCGGCATATTTATTTCCTTTCTGAAGGAACAGGATAAGGTTTTTCTTGGCCCTTGTTATTCCGGTATACACTGCTTCCTCGTTATCATCGCTCATCAAAATATAGATGGCCGTTTGCGTCTCTAAACCCTTAAAGCTCTGAAGCGTAGACAGCTTGACCAGACCGCTGTTTAAATTAAATGAAAACTTACGACTGTCTCTGATAAGCTTTCTGGCAGCCTCTTTTTCATTTTCAGGCAGTTCTAGTATTTCTAAGTGTTCCTCTTCACTTTCAAATGTTGTTTGTGTTTTTTCGTTTAGCTCCAATCTAAACCTTTGATCCAGTTTTCTCAGTATCGCAATATTGGTTGAGACTATGCATACATCATTGGGATGCATTGAATTACTTTTAATACGCCTCTGAATCGTGTCAAAAATGGAAAAGGCACTGCTGACACCGTCAAATTCGTGCCGTTCAACAAGATCAAAGGCGAGCATTCCTTGTTGAGGCTCCGTTAAAACCAGATCAATGTCATACTTTTCTAAAAGATATTGCTCCTGGAACTTTTTTGAAACAAGCGTCAACTTCGAGTCAGCAGATGATCTAAAAGACCTAGTAAGCCTCTCCCAACGACCAAACCCCTGAACCAGTGCCGGATTCTTACTACTTAAGTCACGACCATATATATTCTGGCTATCATCACCAAATAAAACCATTTCGCCATCTTCATCTAAAAAATACCTCCGGATTATTTTAATCCACTGCTGCTCGTAATCTTGCACCTCATCGACCAATATAGTTTTGTACTTATAGATCCTTTCTTCATGATCTTGAAATACATCCTCATTTGAAAACAGATCATCGAAGTACTTCGAGCTCAGCTCTTTTCCCTGTGGCGCTTGTATCAACAGCCCACACTTATTCATCTCCAAGGCAATCAGAGAATGATAATTTGAGATATTAAATACCCCCCAAGAGAACCCCTCCCGGACATCACTTATCTTGTCGCGAATATAGCTCTTTAATGTCTTATTGAACGTTAAAATCAGTACTTTATCATCGTGTCTCTTGTGCGCGTTTACCGCTCTTTTCGCCAATATGGTTGTTTTTCCAGAGCCGGCCACACCCTTCATCTTTTGAAAGCCTGGCTGGCTGATTGAGAGCCTGGATTGCAGGGAACTGTAAGCTATGTCAATTCCTTGTTCCATAACATGATAGGGCGGCTTGAGGTAGCGTTTAAGTTCGTCATAGGCCTCGTCTAAAAATAGCAAATTTTCAGTTCTTATTTCATTAAGCAACTTTGAAAGGCTGTCCCTGCTAATAGACATCCCTCTATCTCGACTGATCTGCCTCGACTTATTTGTCAGATAGTCCATTTTTTTGTCGTACTGCACATCTTGAACCTCATTGTTTTTGTATTGATAGTTCAAGGCTTTCTTTTTTTCGGACAACTCAGCTTCAGCAGAAGCATATATACTTGATATTTCTTTTTTGGTGGCATCATGAAAATAAACAAAAGCTTTTATTGTGCTGTAAAATCTTTTATCCAGCGCATACCTTTCCGCCAGACTGCTTACATGCAAGTTAAATATATTGTTTTTGTAGCCAAATGCTTGTTGCGCGGGGGATCTTATGAATTGATTATTGTTATTCACTCTCCACTTATTATCCGCATCTACACGGTACGCAGACAAGTTCCAATCTTTCACTTCTATGATTAAAGCACCACACTTTTTTCTCATGACGATAATATCAGGCATATCACCGTTTAAAAAAGGCTGGAAGTAGATCTCATATTCAGACCCGAGATTCGCAGACAGATACTCTAATATGTGCAACTCTCCCTCTGTGGGTTTGACCTTTAACCGATGTATATTTTCAAAATCAGGGTATACCTCAGCCATTTTGAGTTCGCCATTCCATTTTTTCGGTTAAGAAGCAGAGGTTGTTGCTCATCGTCCTCGTGGTTTTACATTCACTGATCTAAACAATCCGCTGACGTGAATAGCATGTGGTACGCAAGGCCTCTTTATGCAGGCACGACCTCAAGATTACGTCAATTGCAAACAAAGCGTCTGCCTTATGCGAAGCGCAGTGCAACCGACATAGAGGGAGTATGTTTTTTGCGCAACTCACATAAGCGACGCTCTTTCACCGGGCGAAGAAGCCATGAGTAAAACGCCCCTCATTGAAAACTGCGCGATCAGCTCTGGCCAATGATCCATTCCGATAGCCATCGACTGCATCCAGAAGTCGTTTCATGTCCAATTTGCTCCGTGGATGCCCTGCGCATGACTGCATGCGGTGGGGTCTGCATACACCGTTTCATCACCACGCTGCTGCGAAGCTTACCCACAATTGCAGATACAAAATTAGCAATCCGCCCTGGGGATGCGGCGGAAATCTTGGACTACCTGGAGGTAGTTCATGTACTCATACGAAGACCGTATCCGAGCGGTCAAGCTCTACATCAAACTGGGCAAGCGAACCGGGGCAACTATTCGTCAGTTGGGCTACCCGACGAAGAACTCTTTGAAGAGCTGGCACGCAGAGTATGAGCGATGCCTCGACCTGCCGCGTGGCTACGAGAACTCGAAGTCGAAGTACTCACTGGCC
Organism: Pseudomonas grandcourensis; assembly: GCF_039909015.1. NCBI lineage: Bacteria > Pseudomonadati > Pseudomonadota > Gammaproteobacteria > Pseudomonadales > Pseudomonadaceae > Pseudomonas > Pseudomonas grandcourensis. Next base: position 32,769 of record NZ_CP150919.1, on the reverse strand, counting down.
CAAAGGGAAAAGGCTGTCGGGCACTATCTCGAATACGGTCGCAACATCGCCGCTACCATCAAGGCGTTGGGCTACCCCGCGCGGGATTCGTTGCGTGCCTGGATTTACGAAATGCACCCCGAGTTGCATACGCGTATTGTCGGTCGTTCAGACGGGTTAGCCCGGCCGCCAGCGGTGAAGCAGGCAGCGGTCATCGCGCTGTGCACGCGAAAAGAAAGTGCGAAAGCCCTGGCTCAAAAGCTGGGCGTGTGCAGGCCGACCTTGTACAACTGGAAAAACCAGCTACTCGGCCCAGAGGTATCCCCATCCATGAAGTGTCGGCTTGAACCCTCATCGTCACCGGAACGAGAGGAGTTGCAGCGGCAACTCGAATCTCTCCAGCTCGATGTTCGCCGTTTGCAGCTTGAACATGACCTGTTGATGAGGGCGAATGAACTCATAAAAAAAGAGACGGGCATCAACCGGCAAGTCCTGACCAATCGGGAGAAGACATTGCTGGCTGATGCCCTAAGGCAGAGGTACTCCTTGCTAGAGCTGCTTGACGCGTTGGGCTTGGCCCGAAGCTCCTATTTCTATCATCGAGCCCGAATGCAGGTCGCGGAAAAGTACACCGAAGCGCGTCGTGCCATGGCGGACATATTCGAGCGCAATCATCGTTGCTATGGCTACCGTCGGATGCGAGCTTCGTTGAGCAGGCAGCGTGTGCGCCTTTCAGAGAAGGTGGTGCAGCGCTTGATGAAGCAGGAGTGCCTAGTCGTCGCCAAGCCGAAACGGCGTCGATACGGTTCCTACCTCGGGGAGATCAGTCCGGCGCCGGAAAACCTCCTCAACCGCGACTTCACGGCCCTAGCTCCGAATGAGAAATGGCTGACCGACATCTCGGAGTTCCAGATCCCAGCCGGCAAGGTGTACCTGTCCCCCATGATCGACTGCTTCGATGGGAAGGTAATCAGTTGGTCGATCGGCACGCGTCCCGACGGCGAGCTTGTGAACACGATGCTGGATGCCGCTGTCGAAACGGTGGCCAGCAACGATAAACGGCCTGTTGTTCACTCCGATCGTGGCGCTCACTACCGCTGGCCCGGCTGGCTATCGCGCATCGCTGATGCGAAGCTGATTCGTTCGATGTCGCGCAAAGGCTGCTCACCTGACAACGCGGCTTGTGAAGGTTTCTTCGGCCGACTGAAAACGGAGCTGTTCTATCCTCGCAACTGGCAGTCAACGAGCATCGAGCAGTTCATTCAGGCCTTGGATTCATACATTCGCTGGTACAACGAAAAACGAATCAAGATTTCCCTCGGCGCGCTCAGTCCCATTGAGTATCGTGAAAGCCTGGGCTTCGCGGCATAACCAGTCCAAGTTTTTGTCCGCATCCCCCCTGGGTCAGTTTTCAATCAGCGCCAACAGCCTCTACCTTAGCAGCCTTCCGTCATCAGTAATCGTCCGGCCAAAACCTCTCAGGCAACGGCATCTTGTTCACTTGCTTTTTTGACCTGAAATACTGAGTTTTACTGCTCTGCCCCAGCCCAATCAGCACCAAAACTGTACCTATACGGATGTCCATGATGGCTGCTTTTACCGTGAGCACGTATCTTGCCTGCTGGATCAGTACAGCGCGCCAGCACGCTTGAAAGGAATTTACCCGCATGACCATCCTGACCAGCCACAGCCACCCGTTAATCATCGGCTCAGTTGAGACACCCTACACTAGCGGGCGTATAGGCATGACTATCTGCCCTGGCAAGCAGCAAACCAACGCCTCATCCGGCAACGTCCAACGTGAGCTAGCGCTGGATCTGGATCTGATTAAGTCCTGGGGCGCTACTGCAGTTGTCACTCTGATGCCCCAACAGGAGCTCGAGGAAGTAGCGGTTGGTCATCTTGGCACGGAAGTCGAAGCCCGGGGTATGCAGTGGTTCCACCTGCCGATTCTGGACGTCGATGTTCCAGACACGGAGTTTGAACGCTACTGGCTCTATGCAGGACTGCGCCTCCGGCAGCTCTTGCGCAGCGGCCAACATATCCTGGTGCACTGCCGAGGAGGTCTGGGTCGCACAGGAATGGTGGCTGCACGTCTGTTGGTCGAACTGGGGGCACAGCCCAAAGCAGCGATAGATAACGTTCGACAGGCACGCCCTGGCGCGATCCAAACCCGGCAGCAAGAAAACTATGTTCTCACCACTGAACCCGCCGGGAATGATGCTTGGCTGGATCGCCTTCTGGGCTGTCTGCTCGGCGGAGCAGTAGGCGATGCTTTCGGCTATGCGGTCGAGTTCGACTCTCTGGAAACCATCCAGTCCAAGTACGGCAAGCAAGGGCTCACCCAGCCTACATACCAGAATGGTCGACTCATCGTCAGTGACGATACCCAGATGACACTGTTCACCCTGGAAGGCATGCTGCGCTTTGCCAGCAAAGGCGAAAGCTTAGATCCCCAGGATTGGCTCGATGAAATCCGACGCGCCTATCTTGATTGGCTGGATACCCAAAGCAGCAAGGCTCCTAGAAAAGGGCTGGCGGGACAGCTCGCCCGATCTCTAGCCCTGCGGACTCGACGAGCCCCTGGTAATACCTGCTTATCGGCCCTGAAAGCCGGTGGAATGGGTAGCATCGAGCACAAGATAAATGATTCTAAAGGCTGTGGTGCGGTGATGCGCACCGCGCCCATCGGCTTTCTAAAAGGACTTGATCTGTTTGATCTTGGCGCACGTGCTGGCGCGCTAACCCACGGTCATCCCGACGGCTGGGCCCCAGCAGGGATCCTGCCGCGCATAGTGGCCAACTTAATCCAAGGTATGGGCAATTACTGGGCTGTTCGGGGAGGCTTCGACGACGCCAGCGAGTGGGATCATGTGTATGGCGTCACGGCAGGTACTGAACGTTATCTGCTCGCGCTGAAGCTCGCCCGTAAACTGCGCTACAACCCCCGGCAGGCTATTCGCTTACTCGGCCAAGGTTGGGTGGGTGATGAAGCCTTAGCCATTGCGATGTATTGCTACCTCTCGGCGCGCAATTTCCAGGACGCCATCATCCGCGCTAGCAATCATGATGGTGACAGCGACTCCACCGCCTCAATTACCGGTCAGTTATGGGGGGCTCGCTACGGCATTACCGATATCCCCCATGACTGGATTCGTCGCCTGGATGTGTTGGATGACATTCTGGTGCTTGTGGCACAGGCCAAGGATTGGTCAGTACCAGTCGACACCATCCAAAGCTACCCGCCGAAAGGCACCATCAACGAAGACGAGGCCGCCTGCATCCGCATGGTCGAAATGTCTCATGAGTTGCATGTGCGTGGCTTTCAGAAAATTCGCATCTTTCCCTACCTGTCTCCTTCAGGTTACTGGCGCCTGGAATGGGCTCCTGCTGAAAACTTCAGCTCAGCAATCCGCCCGCCCCGAGGCACCAATGAACGCTTGATTGCTCGCTATTCGAGTGGTTCAGGATGGCGGGCGTTCGAGTGGGAAGGGGTGCAGTCCCTCACCATTGGCGAAATGGCGCAACAATTCCTGCGACAGTTCCCGGAGCTGGCACGTGCCGGCCAAGGCCAAGACTGGCCTTATGCGGGTTGGCTCACCACCTTGCTCGGCGAAGTCCGCAAGGGGCGTTTCCCATATCTAATAGCGGATGGCGACGTGGATCTCTCACGAGGTATCCCCATGAGTGTCGGTGAGCCATTTCCGTTCCCACCGCCGCTGCCGTATGAGCAGGACGACTCGGACGCGGAATGGGATCGATAAGAGCGATCAATTGATCGAAGATGAGCCAGATTATCCTTTGCCCAACACCTTCAACTTCGCCGATGAAGTCGGTCGTGCACATGGTTTGATGGCTCTCTATCACCATGGAGAGGCCTACCTGCTGCAAGTCACTCAGTTACTGTGGCAGCAAATAAATGAGCCAAAGGCAGAAAGCTGCACTTTGGTCTGTCAGGCCGGTGGCATTGAAGGGCACGGGAAGGCTGGTTTGCACAAGCTTCTGCAGAGTTTTTTGCATGAAGCCAATGAGGCTTGCGAGGTGGCATCGGTTGGGCTCGAAGAGCACCTTGTACCCCAGCTAGACTGGGACAAGATTCAAGGAATTTTCGCCAACATGGACAAGGCGCTGCTGGCAACTGCCGCTGCTTACGGTCAGCTATTTGAGGGTTTTACGCACTGAGCGGCGCGGGATGAATCCATGGCTGCCCAGGCTATCGGGCAACGCCGTCGCGGCGGGTCTATATCCCCAAAGCCGACGGCAGGCAGCGTCCGCTGGGCATTGCCTCTCTGGAGGATAAGATCGTACAGCTGGCGGTCGTTACCGTTCTGAATGCGATCTATGAAGAGGACTTTCTGGAATTCTCGTACGGGTTTCGGCCGGGACGCAGCCAGCATGATGAACTGGATGCGTTGACGGTCGCGCTGAAGGGCCAGAAGGTGAACTGGATATTGGATGCGGATATCACGTCGTTCTTTGATGAGATCGACCATGAATGGATGCTGATGTTTCTGGGACACCGGATTGCAGACCGGCGCCTGCTCGGACTTCTCTGCAAATGGTTTCTGGTGGATGTAATAGAGGATGGCCGTAGGACGGCTGCGACCAAGGGAACTCCCCAAGGTGCAGTGATATCGCCGTTGCTAGCGCATATCTATCTTCACTACGTGCTGGATCGAAGAGCAAGGCAGTGGCGCGAGCGACATGCCCGTGGCGATGTGATCGTTGTGCGCTACGCCCGCTTGGAGCGTGAACTTGCCGCCTTCCAGATGCAGATCTAAACAGTGGAAGACGATTATGGCCCTGCCGTACTGCATCTTACTGTCATCAAAGATTACCTAACCAAGCTTCTTACCAATACAGCTGTTGTCCGATGGTTGGCCAAGCACCAACCTGAGTACCTTAAAGAGTTCCAGCCCATCGCAGAGCTGACAGAGCTGCCGTGGGCAGCCGACGAATCAGACGCAGTTGCTTGAAAATGGTATTCATCGTTAAACCTCCAATGCCCCCGGAATGCTTCATAGCTCCCAACACATTAAAACCGGCTGCCATTCCTCTGGCAGACTATGGAGTCAACAGGACTATGGGGTGCTGGTTCTGTGAATGGATCTGAGCTATGAAATCACTGCCGCTGATACCTTTGTCGATTAGATGCTCGATAAGCAACGGTTTACTCAAGGCTGAGTCAGTAACCTCCCGGAGTCCTGCGACGATGGTTTTCGCCTTTTTCTGATTGGCTTGGTAAGCGAGCAGTTCCTGTCCGGCTTCACCGACTCCCTCTGGCATCATCCCATTGGCCAGACGACTCTGACTGATGCCATCAAACAGCTCGGTGTATGTGTTAGCGATGACCTTCGAGGCATGTTGTGCCACAGCCATTTCGTTGCCCTGCAGAAGGCAATGAATGCGCGTTGCATTACAAAGTAGAAGAGTGGTTGTCAGCAGATTGAACCATTCGGGATTGAAACGACCCTGGATCAGATGATGACCAATTTCTGTGCGTAGAAAACCACTTTCAAAGGCGAGCTTTTCTTCAAGACCAATCCATTCTCTAACTGGATTTTTCAGATGCTGGATTTGATCTGAACGCTCAAACAGTACGTAAATGTTGGAAAAACGCTGGCGCATTTCGCGCTCGTACAGATCTTGGAAGTAACGACTCATCTTGCCAGACAGATCGGAGATCGACACCTCCAACTCCTTCAGCTTCTTGTTGATCAGCATGAAACCGAGCACGCTGACACCTAGCCCGGCGACTGCAACACCAATGTTCGAATACTGCAGCAGCTGAAGCCCCTCGACCATACCCTTGAGTTGGTGTAACTGGATATTGGAAAGACCTGATGAAACCAGATTCGCAGCTTGTGCTGCTGCAAACGACTGTGGTGATGCGTACATCGGCAGAGCATTACTGAGTAGTTGTTGGGCAAACCCGGTTTCCTGAAGATGAGCGACGATTTGCCCGCTTGCCCCGTCCTTCAGCACGGTGCCAATACGGATGATGCTTCCATCAGTCAAACCTTCGGCAAATTGCGCCGGGATAGAAAAAGGAATGCTATTCAACATGGCTTAGCTCCTTAAGCAGTTTGCTGGCGGTGCTTTCGATGCCCCCCTGCAAAACTTGATTGAGTGAAGTTCCATCCCGATTAAACAGAACCTTTTCCTGAAGCTGAGCGGCCATGTCTTCTTTCAGCCGCCGTTGTGTGTTGGTTTTCACTTTCTTGATTCGATGGCGAGCGAATATGCCAGCCGTGGCAACAACGGCGGTGCCGACTACGACTGCCGGCATAGATACCACAGTGGTGGTGACACCCAACAGGCCCAGAAAACCGCCAACCGATACTGTAGCAGTGGAGGCACCCGCCGCTGCCGGTATGGCTGCGATAACGGCAGCGGTAGAAAGACCTGCAGTTGCAATGTCCAACAGCTTTTGGGGAGTGTTCAAATTTTTCAGCTGGCTATCGATGGACTGAGCTTCGACAGCCTTATCACAGACCTCCAACAGTTCTTTGGTTGCTGACTGCATCAGGCTTGAGCGCTGCATGGTGAGCCATTCCGCCAGGATCGGATGAAGCTTTTTCTTGATAAAGTCATCATTGAATATGACCGCCGTGATGCCAATCCCTTCAATCTGGTCGTCCAAATTTAACTTCAGCGCGCTGAGTTCTCTGCTGAGTTGGGTATCAACCTTTTCCAGCCAGCGATCTCGCCAGTTGAGGAGATTGCGGCGGGTTGTCAAATGTTGTGTACGATCCATTCGCAGGTACTCTGATCCTGGGAAATTTCGAAGAGTCACTTTTTCAGCTGTTGATAATACGCGGCCTCGGCATTTTTTAGTGGCACATTGCCTATCAGTTTCAGCTGGCACAGTGTTGTACCTGTGCCAGCGTAGGAGCGTAGGAGCGTAGGAGGATTGATTCTCTGACGGATCAAGCGCGATCTGCTACGAGAGAATCACAGGGTGTCTCCTGTTCGACTGAAGCATCGATAACTCCAACGAACAGAGATACTGCAAGAGAGCGACTGATAAAATGCGGTTGCCATGAAATTCGGAACGCCCCAAATTTTGCCGACCACCAAGAGCTCGGTGCAGGCCTTTACGGCCAGTTCTGCACATCTGGTCGGTTCCTCACACCTTGGGTACGGTGAAGGGGTCACACGGAGGCCCAGATTGCTATCGACAACAAAATTCCAAATCGCATGGAATATTCCATTGACGATGGAACTTTATATCGCTAGTCTATGAATCATTCCAACCGGAGTGGAACATATGCGACTCGAAGACCTCTTCTGTAATCACGTTCAACCCGAAACCAAGATTTCTCCAGAGGACATCTCCAGGGAGGTCACGGCGGCCTATCTAGGCCACTTAAAGGCTGAGGCTGAAAGATACCGCTGCGATGCTGAAGCTTTGGATAAGGTGTTAGGCGGGGCCGGTCATTTCATCGACATTGCAAATAGCTGCTACGACTACGCAGTGAACGGCCGCCTAAATACAACGAACCTCGGCATTCAGGACGATAACTGGCTGGATTTCGCTTCCTTTATCAACCAAGCCCGCTGGAATGAGGAATTCCATAGCACCGACTCATTGCCACTGGGTCTAGAGAAGCTCTTCAAACTGGGGGCCATCAGGGCGCGTCTCGATCTGGACACCTTGGGCAAGGCAGCTCACAAAGCGCTGCCCACAGTCCTACAGGGGGAGGAGTGTGGTTATCTGACCCTTTCTGAAGTGGCTGTCTTGGCTCAAATGAACGAGAAATCTGTTCGTAACGCCACCCAACCGACGGCACCGGATCGATTGCCCACCCGCAAACAGGGTACCCGCACTGTGGTGGATTCGCATGAAGCGTTGCGCTGGCTGAAAGGCCGCCGCAACTTCAATCCCAGCGTTTTTGTCTGAGGTGTTCGTCATGCATTTGACCAAGCATGCAGCACAGCGAAGCCAGCAAAGGGGCATCAACCAAGACCAACTGGACTGGTTGCTGACCTATGGAAAGGTCGGCCGCAACAAAGGTGTAAACGTCTATTTCTTTGACCGTGCGGGCTTTGAGCAATTGATTCATGAAGTCGGCCCCGATCACCAAACGCTGGCGCAACGTAGCCGTGGCATCTTTGCAGTCGTGGCCGACGACAACGTCATCACCTTGGGCTATCGCGATGAACGGTTGAAGCCAAAGAAACCGCACAGACGGATCCGGCGTGGCACACCCCTCAATCCCGCAGCCCGCCGCATTCACCACAGAACAGAGGAATGAACCGTGAGCTACTTTGAAAAATTCAGCCCCCTGCTAACTGATCCATCCTTCAACCTCTCTGGCCACCCGCTGCCCAAAGATTTTCTGTTGGCATCAGAAGGCAACCTCGAAACCTTCTACTCCCCGTTTGATTACATCAATACTGAGGCCCGCGTCACAATCTGCGGAATCACTCCTGGATACCAGCAAGCGATGGACGCTTTGTCCGAAGCTCGTAAGCAACTGAATGCCGGTGCGAGCCTTGAAGAGGCGAAACGTCGTGCCAAGGAAACTGCTAGCTTCTCCGGCCCGATGAGAAACAATCTGATTGCCATGCTGGATCACATCGGACTCCACCTGTTACTGGACATCAACAGCTGTGCTCGCCTGTTCGATACCCACCAGCATTTGGTTCATTACACCTCGGCCCTTCGTTACCCGGTCTTCGTCGATGGCAAAAACTACAATGGCAGCCCTGCGATGCTCAGCCGCAGTTCATTGCGCCAGCAGGTTGATACCCATCTGGCCGAGGAAGTTCGTGCACTTGGCAGGACATGCATCTATGTCCCACTCGGCCCGAAAGTCGCTGAAGTATTTAAGCGTCTTCAGAACAACGGGCTGCTGAAACCAGCGCAGTTGCTGGACGGGTTGCCACATCCCTCGGGCGCCAATGCGGAAAGGATCAGCTATTTCTTAGGCACAAAGTCCCGAGAGACCCTGTCCATGAAGACCAATCCTGGTGTGCTGAATCATGCCAAAGCCCAGCTCAAAGAAAAAATCCACAACCTGAAGGCCATGGAGATAGCGAGATGACCACGATTGCCCAACAAGCTGAAGTCCTCTGCGAGCTGGAATACGCCCGCATTGCCCCACCATCGAAATACATTGCCGGGTTTTCCACCAGACTAGGACGAGAGCTCGCACTCCATCGCACTCAGCAAGCCATCTATTGTTGGAGCCAGGACGTTCCTTTGGCTGGAGCACCAACGTCCCCCATACGGCAGTACGAAGCACATGAACCTCGCAACTCCAACCTGAATGGCAAGAATTGCCCAACTCTTCAGATCGGACGAAAAGTTCACTATTGGAAGTTTGAAGACACTGCGTCCTTTCAAAACTTTCTGCACTGGTACGGACAGGTCAGCTAACTCAAGCTATTCAACGTCGCCATTCGGCTCGTTGTAAAATTCGCACGTCCTTTCAACAACTGACAAATGGTCGCCCCCCCCTCACAAATACGTCACAGGTCGTCTCTAGGCTAAATCGAATGGGCCTCGATTTTCCTGGCATAAAGGAGGCCCGTTGCTCTCTCCACGCACGCGAATAACATCAGAAAACCCCTCCGACGATCTTATGGCGGCTGCGGAGTGCGTTCGAATGTGCACTGACCATCAGCTACCCGCGATTGGGGCTGAGTGGTTCCATCTGCAGATCCAGCAGCGCATCCACCCTGTTGATCAGCGGATCCAGCCAGTCGGCTTTGGCTCTCGCCCACTGTAGGTAAATGAGTTGCTCGGCATTCAATCCGCCGCGTAGCAAAGTGGCTTGCTCAAACGCATCAAGGTACTCGCGTAGCACCGTGGCCCGCCGCCAGGCGTCAGCGTCGTCCTCCAGTTGGAGTAGCCGAGCGCGTTCAGCCTCCTGCAAGGCTTTTTGCGCCGACAGCGCCGCGCGCTGTTGTTGCTGTTCGGCATCCTTCAGGGCGCGGGCTTCCTGATCGCGCAGCCGCTCAACGGCCAGGCGCGCCATGCTGATGATCAGTTGATTCCAGCACTGCGATGTCCCTGGCGGTTTACAACGCCCAAGAAAAGCAGAGTGCTTCCTGAGGTGACCGGGTTGGGCGTTACCACCCCTACCTCTGAGCGACCAGAGCCGGCCCTGCCGGGTTGCGCCCGCCACCACGTCAGTGGCACTGGCGTCGTCTGGTCAGCCCCCAGCGTCCAGTTCGTCCTGAACACTCCACACGTCGCTGTTCTCCTCCACCAGCGGGGCCAACTGCGTCATCAGCTCCCGTGCGCGAGACTCCGTCTCCGGGTCGGTATAGACGCCTGCGCGGAGTAGCGCTTCCACCGACTGCAACCACTGGCCGCTGGTGAGAATCGACTCGCCGTAAGGCGCAACATAGCACTCCTCGCCAAATTCAAAATCCACGACTTCCTGAATCAGGTAGGCCGCCTCGTCGGCAAAATAGCGCACCGGTTGCGCCACCGACAGCAGGGCCTGCTGGGCCGCCACCGATTCGGCCGCGACCTCGATGGCGGCCCGCAGCTCCAGGTATTTCCAGTGTTTCAAGCCGAGGGTATTGCTCTGGCTTTCATCCATGCCCAATTCTCGCGGCTCAAAACCTGGCCCCTGTTCCAGGAAGAGCTGGGCTTCCCTCGCCACGTTCAGACACTGAGAAAACTCAGCCCGAGCAAAGGCTTGGTGATAAGCCCGGCGCAGCAGGTTGGCTTTCAGCAACGAAAACTTTTCCTGCTGCTCCTTGGCCACCGTATCCACCATGTCCCCGAAACAACACCTCAACTCATCCAGCCCCGAGGCGGCACAGTGCAAGGCCAGCGCATGAAGGAGCGCTGGCTGGTGCAGGATCGTCGACAACACATCCCACCTCGCTACTGCGCGCAAATCCTTAAGAAAACTCTGTCGCGCCAGCTCGTAGCCTGGCAACCCGAGCACAAAGCGGACATGCAGCAACTTGAGCTTGGTGAAATGATTATTCGACTTCCACCAACCTTTCTGGAAGAAGTAAAAGTCCGGAGGGGTGTACGGATACCTCGCCGAGAGTTCATCCCATTCCGTGCAGATCCGCGCGGCCACCTGGATTTCCACGTCTGAAAGGAGACGGGCGCTGCCAGCCTCTCCCCCCCATCGGTCGTAATGCTTCTGTGGGTTTTCCTTCCAGGAAATTGATGGAACCAGTCTTTGTGCTTCACTGGCGCGCCGCCAGTCCTCACCGGTCGACAGGCACCGGGTATCGGGTTGAGTGAGGGCAAATAGCCAGTCAATGCACCAGTTACGGATTTGCTCGTAATTTTCGCCATACCGATAACGTCGATGCGGGCTTTCTTGGTCTCGTGGCCAGTAGAGCAAGGCCGGAAACACCACGGAGCGATGGTCATTCAGGGCCTTGCTACGCCGCTCGTCCGCCATGTCCCGCATCTCGTCAGCCCAGCGCTCATGGGAAGATGCAGGGTCGGCTTCCTCCCGCTGGAACTCATAACGCGCTACCTCCTGATCGGCGGAACGTTTCTCGTTGATGCTGTGAATCGCCAGTAGCATCCAGGCTTCAGAGTGCTCGGCATCCGCCTCGACGACTTGCTGAGCCGCCGCCACCGCCTGATCGGACAGCCCCAATCGAAAGAGCGCCCAAGCCTTCTCGTTGAGCTGATCCGGGCTAAGCAACGAGCGACGACCTTGCTCCTCAATCTTTTCCAACAGTTGCACCGCCCGCAGCGCGTAGGGCGTGCCCTCAGCACTCCCTTGACCATCCACCGACAGCCGGTCTTCCAGAGCAAAGCTATCCAGCGACGGCTGCTCCCTGAGCACCACCTCCAGCGAGTTCAGTCGCTCGGCCCAATAACTATAGGCGCGCAGCTTCTGCTCCAGACGCGTTCTGGCGCGTTCGATCTCTCGGTGAAGCTCCTCTGGCGACACCTTGCCCTCGGCCAGCTCACAGACCAGATCCTGACTATTGAACACCGCATCCAGCGCCAGCAGGTTCTTGATCAGGTTGTCACACGCCAGCGAGCGCTTGAACACATTCGAGTTCTTATCCGGGTCGATCCGATGCTTCTTGAGCGGTTCCATGCGAGCGAGCTTGGCAAGCAAGCTGCGATCATCGTCATGCCCAAACAGGCGTAGCAGGGTCTCTTTCACGCCATTCGATTCAGCTGTTCTCGCCATCACTCTCTCCTTGAAGGCCGGGGATCCGATCCCCGGCCACGACACGCGGGTTACTTGCCTTTTTTCCCACCCTGGCGACTGCTGTGATACGCCGGGTTGTTCGGGTTCAGCTGGTTGGCGCGATTGTTTAGGGCAGCCTGGTGGGCTGGGTTGTTCGGGTTTGACTGGTTGGTGTGAAGGTCTTGCTGGCTCATGGTGAAGCTCCTTTGGGTGGTTGGAGACACCAGCCTAAAAATGCACTCCGTGCAGAAAAGCATTTTTTTGTACCAAAGTTTCAAAACATGCAGTAGAGGAGGGTAAGCCTTCGAGCTATTGGCCTGGTGCTCACGGAGCGAGATCAGGTGAACCACAGCGTTCCAGACTTTCCTGAGTTGTCGTCAACTCAACCCCCGTCACTTATCGGATCTGAGCACCAAATAACGCGCAACGGGCTGCTACGCTGAGACGTACTGAAAGATAAAGGCGTTTAGCCACCACGGCCACAACGAGGTGTTTATGTGCAACGCATGGAATCATTCAAAAAACTGTACCTGCGGCTGGGGCGGGGAAGGACACTCGGGGCATTCGGGGCATTCGACCTTTTCCGATTTCGTGCCCGCTGCGCAAGGCTGGTGGCCACGTGCGCTGACGAGCACATACGACAGCTACGTCAATCCCAATGCCAGCTGCCCCGTGTGCGGCGCGGCGGTATTCTTTTACCAATCGCCCAGTGGTGGCCGGGTCTTCTTCGACGAGCTCGGCCCGCCTTGGCCCAAGCACCCGTGTACAGACAACACCAGCCGCCCCGGAAGACTCGCTTCTGCCCCGAGCGTCCCCACCGAAGCGGCCAGCTATGCTCGGCAACCTTCCGGCTGGCAGCCGGCCGCTATCGAGTCGAGCATTGGCATCGACAAAGACTTCCACCCGCGTACAGACAACGCCAGCCGCCCCGAACAACTCGCTTCTGCCCCGAGCGCCAGCACCGAAGCTGCCAGCTATGCTTGGCAACGTTCAGGCTGGCAGCCGTTCGCCATCGAGACGATCACCGGCATTGACAAAGATTTTCTCAAGATCACGGGCATCTTGGATCACCAGCCCCTTTGCCTCTACATCCAGCGGCTAGTCGAACACCATCTGCACACTCAGGCATTTTCTGAGAAAAGCCTGGCCCAGGTTAAAGCCAACCCCGACACCAGCCAGCAGCTGTCGATCCTTCTGCCCCATGGTGTGCCGATCACCCTCACCGCCTTCCTGCTGCTAGCGGATGCGCGAAGTGACCTAAATCAGCGGATTCAGGCGAAGAAAGCCCAAACGAGCGGCGCCCATTCCACCGTCGCGGCGCAGTCGAGCAAACGCCCGAGCGCCCTCAGCCGTCAGCCAAACCGCCTCCCCCCGCCACCTCCTGCCAAGACGACGATGGCCCTTGCCTTCAGGAAGGCGCAAGAAAAGAAGGACAACACCTAAGCCCGCCCACCCGCTCATCGACCGAGCTGCGCGGAATTGGCCGTTATGGTGAATCGCCCCGCACAGTTATCCACAGCCTGGTGAAGCTGAAGGGCCAACCTGGTCGCCAAGTTGTGTGGTTGCGCTATACCAGAAGGGGGGGAATGACGGGAGAATGGAGGGCGGCGTATGCGCACAACCATCGAGCAGGACACCTTGGTCGCGCTGGTCGAGACCGGGCGGCGCCGGAGTTTGGAGCAATCAGGGACTGCGGCTCGACGCCAAATGGCTGCCAATCCGCTCGCGACGTGAGCCTGTTTGGGTATGGCGATCCCTGACTGCTGTTGGTCGCTTCTGTAACGAGCAACGCATCAAAACAATGACGCTCAGTATGATGAGTCCGGCGAACCCGTCTAGCCACTAGCATCCAAAAAGCCTTGGCATGGTTCTTCTCTATCGTGCAACTGTGACAAAGCTCATGGGCGACAACGCACCCATAATCCCCAAGGCAATCGTGGAAATCTCCACATGACAGTGGCCTTGAAGCACAGGCAAAATCGCCCTCCACTCACATTACCGCTAGTACCTATGAAGCTCCTCAACACTTACGAAGACCGCGATGAAGCTGAAGAAGCTAAACAAAAGCTCACAGGAGAATGCCGGCTAGCGAGCGAGCGCGACTCCAATGTAGTTATTTACAATTTATTCGGCATCCCCAGCTGGGGCAATTTTTACAGACTGGGCATGTATAACCTGAATCTGCTCAAACCATTGCTTGATCGCCGTTCGAGCTGGGAAGCTGCGGATCAAACTCGGCATGCTGAGATCCTCGCCACACTGCAAACAGTAGCGAAAAATTATTCTATCGAAGTGCCTGCTCACTGGCTGTAGCCCCGACCATCTACGCCAGACATAAAAAGCCCCGCTGCTTTATGCTCGCGGGGCTTCTAAGGGAAAGCTATTCAATTAGCTATTCAAACTCCGCCGACTTGAACTTCAGCACGTTGCAATTCTCTTTGATGGCGCGTTGTAGTCCATCATCGAAGCCCGTCTTGCTGGTGGCCTGAATCTCAATTGATATCTTCACATCGACTCCCAGCCTGGCAGTGAACTGCTGAATGACCTCATCCACAAGCAAAGCAAAATCCATTTTTGCCTTCACAGGATCGAGGTCAGCCGAGGCATAAAACTGAGTCACCAAAGCTTTCTTAATCTCAGCTACCGGATCTACCTGACCTCCACCCGAACCTTGAGTTCCCCCTGTGACTCCGCTATCCCCACTTGATCTTGAGGTGTCAGGTGTCGCATCCACAACTTGTTCACGTTTAGCCCGTTCTGCGTCTTCCTTCGCTCGCAACGCATCGGCGTAGGCGCTGGCAGTTGTGGGCTCAATCAGAAGATGCGTGGCATCCAGAAACACCGAGGATGTCTTGCCGAAAACAAAACCCAGATAACGCTCACCATCCTTACCCTGAGCAATGGCAAAGAAATCGCGACTTTCTACGCCTGTACTAAGGGTGCGGACAAACACTGTGTCATCGCGTAGACGCGGTAAATACAGATAACAGCAAGTCTTCTGAAAGACATCCAATGCCCCGACTTCCTTGGCATCTTCCTTCCAAAACCAGCTCTTCAGCATGTGCGCGAGATGGTATGGCGCCCATTCGGTAATTAGCAGCTCGTTTTCCTTAAGTAGTCGCTCTATTTCCGTGGAAAGGTTGGCAGCCCCAGCATTAACCGGAAAGTGTTCCCACTGCACATCCGACAACCCCTTTCCAGGCAAGACAGTCTGCATTGGCGCCAACAACCATTTGTAGGTCTCTCGGATCATCCGCTTCAGACCATCGCTAGCCTGATCAAAACTGGCGGAGGCATTCTTCGCCATCAGGTTATCTAGGGTGATGCGATTTTCTTTGTAATCGTTGACGATGGACTCCCACGCTAGCAGCGAGCGCACCTGATCTTTCAAACGACTAACACTGTCGCTATCGGCGGCAAGAAACACCAATCGATTCTGTTTCTGACGTGGCTGCTCGCCACGACTCTTTAGAATTTCAGCAGCCTTGCCAATGGCCAGGCTAGGCCCGCTCTTGCTGTAACCGTAATCAGGAGCCAGCACCACTAACCGCAGTTGAAAGTCATCTGGCACATCCACGCTGTCGGTGAAGACATGAATGCCACCAAACACACCGCTGGCAAAGCTTTCCTGCACACGCTTACGGATAGCGGGAAAGACATTCTCTTTATCCTTGTAGCGCTTTTTACGCTCTTCCATTTCACGGCGCAGATTAGGCCGAGTATCGAACCAGTAACGGTTATTGGCGCTATTCAGATAGTGAAGTTTGTCCGCTAGGCTGCGCAAAGCATCCTTGAACAGACCCACAGGCTGACCGGGCTGCGCCGCGCCAAGCAGAATCCGCTCCAGCTCAATACCACGCACTGTCTGATTAGCAGTGGTCGGAGCGCTACCCAGGAATATAGTGCGCGCAGCGCGGCGGCAAGCTTGCACGCTGCCAAGACGAGCATTGTGGTTTTCAATCGCAGTGGTTTCTGCACGAGGGCCATCGATGTCGCGCTCAACCACTGGATCCCAGCCGGCAGGCAGGTAGTAGGTGACCTCATTGCGTGAGTCTGAATCGGCTAATGGCAAACTACCAGGCATGATCAATGGATCGTTGTTGCCGTCCTTCCACAGGCTGAAGATGATCTTGGCCATTAACTTCAGCACGCCACGGGTTCGCTGGAAATTTTCCAGTGATGACCAGTCCTCATATAGACGGTCGAAGACCTCGGGGTGGATTGGATAAGCATGCAACAACCGCTCGTAATAGCTATTTTTCTGAGTTTCCGCCGGGAAATCATTGCCATTGGCGATGTAATAATCAGCAAAGCTGCGGCACACGGCCTCAGCCGCTAGTTTGTCGCTGATATTACTGAACAACCGGCGTCTAACGATCTCAAACGCCTCCTCGGTGCCCACAGGTTTCCACAATGCCTGCACGCGGCCAAAGTAGTGCGATAACGCTTCCAAAGCTCGCACGCCGCGCTGACTACCCGCTTCCTTTTCCGACTCAGGTAGCGACGCCAACATCACAGCTGTTGGCACGGCCTTCAGCGCCTCAGTCAACGCTTGGATAAAGCTCAAGTTGGTGTCGAAACTACCCCCTGTGAGGGTTTTTCCTTCCTCGAACTGACGAACGTAGGCCACCAATTCGTCGACCAGGATCACACAAGGTGCAAAACGCGCCAGCAAGTTCTCCAGCACCGTTTTGCCCGGCGAAGTGCCCGAAAGGTCAGCCTCGGCCACCAGTGCATAACCCTCTTCACCACCCAGCTGCCAGGCCAAATTGCCCCACAACGTGTGAACACTGATCGAGCCACGCTTAACCGGTTGGTTCGGCGAAGCCTGGATGCCATCAAGCACGGCAATACGTGCAGGAGCCAGCTCGGTGACCCCTGCGCGATTAAGAATATCGCCAATACCCTGCATCTCACTGGTGGGCACCTTGCCACTGGCCAAGTGATAGACCGCCAGCATGGTATGAGTCTTACCCCCGCCGAAAGCGGTTTGCAACTGGATTACTGGATCGCCGCCCTTGCCAGAAAGACGCTTGATCACTGAGTCCAGCAACAGCTTCATGCCTTCAGTGATAAAGGTGCGCTCGAAGAACAGCGTTGGGTTCTGATATTCAGAGGTCGCCGAGCCAGTATGCACTCGGGTGATATCAGCGGCAAACTCAGCTTGAATAAAGGTGCCACTACGCACGTCTTCATGGGGTTCGGCGATCACGCGCCAAGGCTTGAGGTTCATACATGGTCTCCCTGAGCAGTACGCAGCATATAGCTGAATTTTTCCTGAATCAGTTGCTTACGGGCGTCGATAAAAGCCCCATAATTATCGAGTTGCCAGAGTGCTTCATCTTTTGGTATTAAGTGCATGTCTAAATACTGCGCATGCTCTTGATCGCTATTGAACCGGCTTCGGTCAAACCATTCATGTGGCGAAATTGCACACTTGCCGTTGAACCCGTTTTCATCCGCTGTCAGCAACATGCAGTTGGCAATCTGATCCCTGTGCTCTGCGCGGTAATGCAAGATATTACGCTTGCCGCTGTCTGGATTGATGTCCTTGACTGACTTCAACAGGACTTGCGGGAAGATGTGATCGACCTGAGGGCCATTGGCTCCTAAAGCGGGGGCGTAGTTGAAGTCGCGATACCACAGGTTGAAAAATAGGTGCAGTGAGCGCGACCCGTAATACTGGTTGAAGATCACTTCAGGGGTAATTTCCAGGCTACGACCATCGGCTCGGATCACACCAAATACCTCGCTGGTGACGAAGTCATTCTGCTCTTGGATGTTACGTACCAATTTGTCGATTAGCTGGTCAGGGTTACCGCCAAAGGCACCACTGACAAGCGAACGGAGTAAGTATTCTGCAAGCCCAGGCTTGGCCTTGAACTTTTCAGGGTACTGATAGCGAAAATAAATTAGCGGGATTAGTGCTAGATAGGAGGGCAGGGCCTTGTCGCTACGGATATAGGTCTTGGCAACCACAAGGTCACGAACATCCTTGATGGAATCAGCGATTACCTGCCACTGGGCAATGATCTCCTCCTTAGTTTTGCCATCGCGGAACTTCTCTACCTCATAGCGTGCGCCCTTGTTGAGAACGGTCAGGCAGCACTTGAGTACAAAGTCACGATCAAAATCGAACCCTCCTTGATTGAGATCTTCCAGCAGGGACTCAATCTCACCATCCGCCTCATCCCAACTAGAGGTCAGCAGCGAGAACAGCAGATCAGACTTACCCAGCTTGGTGCCACCGGAGTTGGCTCGAATGAATATTTCGACGATGTCATCCACCCGGTAGGCATCCGGATTGTCGACTCCATCCAACTCCTGAAAGGTAATATTGTCATCGTTGACAAACTCCTTACGTACCCGTCCGACATTGAGTTGCAAGGTAATTTGATCATCCGTCGTCAACTCGTCAGGGGCGAGTTTGGCTAGCTCCTGCACGATCTGAAGGTCAAGTTTGTTGTTGATAAACACCATGTCCTTGAAGCGCACCCAAGGCCATCTAGCACTGCCTTTCTCCTTAAAGGCGAAGCGAAAACGTATGTCTTCAGGTGCCGCCATGTCACCACCGCTAAGCACGTCAAAATAAAGCTCTCGTCCGCTGTAGCTGCCTTTCAGACCGATGAACAAGCTTTGTAGGCGCTGCTGGCCATCCAGCACCATCATCTTTGAGCGGGTGTTATCGGGCACCCGATAATCAGTCAGTTTGATATCGCGGTGATAGTTGTCGATGAACTTGCGGTGTTTGACCTCTTCACGGGTTTTCCACACCAGCAGAGTGCTGATGGGGTACTCCCGCATGATGGAGTCGAACAGACGGCTAAGCTGTTCCTCACCCCAAACGAAAGGCCGCTGGATGTTCGGCAACCAAAATCCACCACCCTCGGACTCGGAGTCATTGAGGTAAGAAACTATTTTTCGGATCGACAGCTTCTTATTTTGCATAATCCAATTCCTTGATCAGATATCCATCTGCCCTTGAGTACCGACGTGGCCTGTTTCATGGGAGGCTTGTTCGATGCCGATCCATGCGCCTTGCAGTTCGTTATAGGCGCGAGCCTCTTCAGCCCAACCTTGGCGCTCGCATAGCGTGTAGAGGCGGTAAGTCAGCGCAATAAGGTCAGCAGTTTTGTCAGGCATACGCGCCAACAAGGCACCGGCAGCTGCTTCGTCATCTTGGTTGAGGGCGCGGATCATCTGGTGCAAGGCTTCCCAAACTGGTACGCGGCTGTCAGTTTCTGGTGACCAGTCACGTGGCATCTCAGCCCATTTCAAAAGACGCAAATCGCCGCCACCACTTTCCACTACGCCAGCACCGACCAAGCCGCCGACACTTGTTCCCTTGGCGCGGGCCAATACATCGGCGTCGCCATACGTGCCTTCGGCCCAACCGTGCTGTTCGAACCAAGCAAGACAGAACTGAGTATCGTGGTCGAAGTCATCTTCACCAAGAAAGCGGTTGATCAGTTGCAAGGCGCTGCGCACACTCATAGCCGTACCGTCCGCCTCCATGACTGCGCTGTATTTACTGAACACCTCCATGCCTGGGCCAATGATGGCTTGTGATAAGTCCACAGGCGCCACAGGAGAGTTCACGCCGCCACGAGTCATATCTAGGAGGGCTCCAGGCAGGGTGGCGTTAAGCTCCCGTATAAACTCGCGGCGGGAGATGGTCGGTGCATCAGTAGCTCGCCTGCGACAAACTAGAATGATGCTAGAAGCCAAGGTATTTGTACCTGCACTAATCGTGCGTCCTCCACGCTCTGTACGCATAGGCCAAGTCCCACTTAAGGCAAAACCGGCCTTCAACACTGCGGCAAGAAAAGTTTCCCAGCCTGTGCTGTGAGTTCCTGCTTCACTTTTGGTTTCCGCTTGCTTGAAAGCATAGTAAATAGTCACTGGGTAGCCGGGATGGCCCTGCTCGGCAAGGTTGTGCATTGCGGCAGTCATGCCATCGAGAAAAAAAGCTTCGGCCTTGTCTTTGTTTCCATGGCGGTAGGGAGTTGCGACCAACTCCTCCGCTTTGGGCACCGCAAGAGTGGCATACAGACCTGGGAAAATAGGCCGCAGTGTCCTCCTCAACCAAACATAGAAAAAGTCAGACAAATCGGCATAACCAATGTTGTCGTAGTAGGGGGGATCAGTTGAAATTACCTTATCAGCACTGATTTTCTGGGATTGCGCATCAAACTGCTTGACAAACCCAGCAGGGCAGGCAGGGAAGCTATCAATCGCTTTCTCAACCCAAGTTAGGGAGCCCGTAAAGTTCCCTGTTGAATCTGAAAATGGATTTGCCTCTGCAAAATCCCATACCATTGGAAGTGCTTGCCTGCCAAATGTATTACGTAACGTTTCTCGTTGATTTGTCCAAGATACCAATGACGAATGAGAGTCAGTCATTCTGTCTGCTGCCAACGCCAAGTAAACCCCCACTGCTTGTGCATACGCAACTGCCCCCGAACCTCCCTTATCAAGCTCTAAGCCATCGTCAGCCATACCAATATTTAGCGCATCATCTTGCACGCGGGCAATGGCCTCATGCACCAGATCAGAGAAAGTGTTTAGAGCGACCAGCTGACGTGGAGTAAATAAATCACCATAGGTTGTCAGGCCATAGTTTGGTGGAGAGAACCAGCGTGGATTCTCAGGCATTTCTACGTTTGGTCTCCATTCCGGCTGTGCCTGCCGAGCGATTACTTCTTGCTCCGCAGTCGGTGCCAGATACACTCGACCGCGACTACCTTCCGCGACTATTGCCATTAATTGCTCACCCATACGCCCAGCCTTAGCTTCGCTATAGATATATTTCGGCTCAATAGGCGTGTCTGAAAGCAAACATTGAAAATTTGCACCGCGTGACAGCTTAGTTCCGTTCGTTGCAGACTCGGGAGGCACACCTGCTTTGATGGTAAATTGATAGTTATCACCATCAATAACAGGCTCAACATAGACCTCCTTTCCAGTCTTGCTAGAAAGAACAAATGTTGAGACAAGTGGCACTTCGGAATGATTGAAAGCAGGGTTAGGACTGCGAACGGTACGAGCCCAAAGCCAGGCAATCACAGTAAGCTTTTCGTCTTGGTAAAGAGCCAGTTCGGGGCGTTCGGCGACCATTTCAGCGCTCACCTCTATGGGGGGATACAGCTGACCAATACGCTGCTGCGCCTGCTCACGCATCCAAGCTCCATAACGACGAACATCTTCGGCTAGACCTCTGGTGCCCGACCAGTCCTCGAAAACATCGCGAGTAGCCCTCTTCTTGCTGCCCTTGTTCGCAGCAATTTCAGGCCCTATAGGAGGTTGTCCGGCGAACTTCGGTGGAATCTCGATCATCGCCTTGTTGATGGTTACTGCCACAGGATTAAGGTCGGACGCGTAACTTTCCAAACCGAGGCGCTGGGCTTCCAATGGTATAGCTCCACCTCCGGCAAAAGGATCATGGAAACCCGGAAGTTTTTCCGGGTTGAACAGATCGGCTGCCTGAGGATGGCTCTTGTTCAGCTCACAGGTTTCACGCCAGCTTTTTCTGATTTCCGCACGAGCCCGTTCAAGTACCTCTTCGTTGTTAGTATTTTCCCACAGAACCAAATCTTCGATAATTTTGAACAATCGCTCGCGCTCGATCTGTGCCTGCGCTTTGGTCATACCGGCGTAATAACCACGCTCACCACCCGGATCATTAACCATCTGCGCAAAAATGACGGCACGAGCCGCAGCCAGTGGCCGCCGAGCCCACCATAGATGCATAGTACTAGGATGGCCGTGACGAATGGACTTTTCACGGGCGCAAGCTGTGTTGATGACATCGAGCGGTAGAGCGACTTCGATCAGTTTTTTCGGGGTTTTGATGGGATACATGGGCTTCCTAACTGCTATCAACCAACAAAGGCGTGACGATTAGCAGTGGCAAAAGGCAAATGGGCATTGGCTACCAGCTCGCTATATAGTAACGGCAACCAATCGGATTCGGTGGAGTGCTCAGCCAGCTCGCGTAGCTCGTCAGCGGTTTGTAGATAGCCAGTAATAGCAAAACAGCACATATGGCACAGACCGCAATTTTGCGCATCAATATTGAAGATGGGCAGTATTTCGGTGGCCCGCTGCTGGGCTAGACTTAAATCGGCGCGAGGCACTATGGTGCCGTCACTGACAAATACGAAATAGTCATCCGGCTCATCAACATCCGGCTTGATGAGGTATGCGGGGGTATAGCCGCATTTATCCTTGTGCTTCCCGCAACTCTCAGCACGGTTACAGGAGCTGAACAGATTGACCCAATCGAAAGTGCCTTGTGGGTAACGACCGCGATGGCGGAAATGTAGCTTTCCAAACGCAATTTGCTCAGTGTCACAAACTTGCCTCCGGTTTAATTGCTCGGATCAGCAGTTCTTGCAGGTCGTAGTTGACGCTGGCCACACCAAATTCAGGTTCAGTCTTGAATGGGTACTTGATGTAGTGAGGCCCGTCGACCTGATCGCCATCGACCAAAACAATCGCCAGTATGTATTTTTCGCCTTGGTTGAAGCTGGAGAATATTTCGTTCTTGGTAACAGTAACAGTGGTCGAGCCTTTGACTCGACCCTTTACCTCGATATGACGATCATCCTTGATGCTGCCGTCGCTCAACACTGCGGGGCGAGCAGTAATGTCCCAGCCACACTTTTGCGCAGAGACATCTTTGATCGTGTGACCCAACGCCTGCTCGGCGGCAATGACTGCATGCATAGCTGCCCATTCAATACGCGAGCGGGCTTCAGCGTCGGCACAGAAAGTATTGTCCCCTTTGCGTTGAGCTAGCAATCCAGCCGGAATAATTAAAGCTCCACCCAAAACAACAGGGGTACTGGATACCACGTTCTTCATGGCCTCCAGTTCATGCTTGCGCTGGCTGAGGCGAGCCGTGAGTTCATCAACCCGGCGGCGGGCATTTTCCGGCTGCATGCGTGGCTGCTTGCCCGCACTGACATCGTCGCTCAGCTTGATGAAACGATCCGACCAGTAGTTGATCTCTTTGACCAGTCGCTCGTTAACCGCCGATAGGATCTTGTCAGCCTGACGTTCAAGGCGAAACTTAACCTCTTGATAGTGCTCTGGCACCAGATGTTCTGAAGCATGGTTCAGAGCCATAGCTTCGAGGTTTTGAGTAATCCAGGGAGCATTGAGCACATCACCGACCAGCTTCAAATCGGCTTGGTCTATCGGCTGCAGATCCAGGTGCGGAGCCCAGCCTGCATGAATAGCATTGCCGTGCTGATCAATGACGACAAATTGCAGACGGCGGGAAACAACTTTGGTTTGTACGCCGCCTTGAGACAGATTTTCTCGCACGCTGTGATCAACCATGAACAAGACTTTCGGACTTGTGCTGTCGTCATTTGGATCAACCATCACCGTGCCCTGCTTGAGCTTGCTGCGATGGGCCGAGAGAATCAAATCGGTACTCGCCATCATCAACGGATGGCCAGGATGAATAAGGTCAGCCATGGACTTGCCGTGCAGACGAACATGCTGCTTTTCAAAGCAGATGCGTTCGTACTGCTTGAGCACTGGTGTACGTGTTTCACCAATCACTCTGTCACGCTCGCGCAGGGCTGCAGGCACGTGACGAATTTCATAGCGACCCGTTTCCCGTGGGCGCATTTCGCCCCCCAGAGTGGTGAACGCTTCAGTGAAAAAGGCACGGATGAAGTAGGGTTGAAGCTTGCGTGCTTCAGCCTTTTCCATCTCTTCCTTGACTGCATACAGATCAGTCAGGCTCATGTGCTGCTCGACCAAAGCGTTACGACTAAGAATTTCTTTTAGGTGCTCGGTATCCAGTGCGCCCTCAATCACTTGAGTAAGCTTGGCGCGCACTTCAGGCGAATCTCCATAGCGAATGGCTTGAATCAGCAACTCTTTGAGTGAGACGTTGTCAAAAGCTTCGCCGAGCACATCAAACACTTTACCGCCGAGAGCTTTCTTTTCGATTTCAAGTTTGTCGAATAGCTTCTGGAACACTTCGCCTTCTCGAGTTTCATTGGCGACGATATTCCATAGATGGCAAACCTCAGTCTGACCGATGCGGTGAATACGACCAAAGCGCTGCTCTAGGCGATTAGGGTTCCACGGTAGGTCGTAGTTGACCATAAGGTTAGCGTTCTGCAAGTTGACGCCTTCACCAGCAGCATCCGTAGCAATCAACACCTGTACGTTAGGGTTATTGCGAAACTCTTCCTGCACTTGGCGTCGAGCATCACGATTAGTGCCGCCGTGAATGGTAACCACCGCCTCGGGTTGGCCAAGCATGGCGCCAATGCGCTCGATCAAATAATTTAGCGTGTCACGGTGCTCGGTAAAAATGATTAGCTTGCGCCGCGTACTATTGCTAGTGAACATCTCTGGAGCGTCTTGCAGAAGGTATGAAAGCTCTTCCCACTTTTTATCATTGCGAGACTCTACCAGTACCTGCGCCTGACGAGCGAGGTGAGCCAAGATGGAAATCTCAGCCTCTAGTTCAGGAATAGTCTCCGCAGCTGTGGCCTGGTCGACCAGCTGCTCAGCGTATATCTCATATTCGTCAGCGCTAAGCTCTTCTTCGAGGTCGTCGATATTATCCGGAACGTCGATCTGTTTTTTTACCAGGTAATCGCCCATCGACGAACTAATGCTCTGTCCGCGAGCCATAAGCTTGGCTTCGTCTAAGCGCGCCTCGAGCCGTTTGCGCCGACGAAGCAGAGACTGATAGATAGCCGCAGGGCTAGAAGCTAGCCGTCGCTGCAATTGTGTAAGAGCAAACCCAACGTTGTTTTTGTGCTTGCCGTCGAGACGATCTGCACGGTTCATTTCGTTGCGAACGTAGTCCGTAACGTCGTGATACAGCGCCGCTTCCAGGTCTGATAGTTGGTAGTTAGCGGTATAGGCAAAGCGTTCAGGAAACAGCTTCGTACCGTCAAACTTGTACAAATCCTCCTTAACCATGCGGCGCATCATGTCGGAAACATCGACCTTGTGTGCGCCCTCGCGGAACTTTCCGTAAAAGCGGTCTCCATCGAGAAGCGACAGCCATATCTGAAAGTCTTCTTCTTTGCCATTATGCGGCGTGGCCGTCATCAACAAAAAATGACGCGTAATGGAGCCCAGAAGCTCGCCGAGTTCGAAGCGCTTGGTCTTGTTAACCTTGTTTCCGAAGTAATTGGCAGAAAGCTTATGGGCCTCGTCAACGATGATCAGATCCCACTCCGTATTCTTGAGTTTCTGCTGGTAGTCCTCATTGCGAGACAGTTGGTCGAGGCGAGCAATGAGTAAATTACTTTCTTCGAAGTAATTGCCAGAAGCACATTGCTCCTGCTTCTCACGGCTGAACACCTCAAATTTAACGCCGAATTTTTCTAGCAGTTCATCCTGCCATTGTTCAGTTAGCGAGCCAGGCGAGACCACAAGAATACGTCGAGCATCCGCACGCATCAGTAGCTCGCGAATCAACAGACCAGCCATGATGGTCTTACCGGCACCAGGATCATCGGCCAGAACGAAACGTAGCGGCTGGCGAGGAAGCATGGACTCGTAAACAGCAGATATCTGGTGCGGTAGCGGATCGACGTTAGAGGTATGCACCGCCATCATCGGATCAAATAAATACGCCAGCTGAATGCGCCAGGCTTCGAGAGCAAGCTTAAAGTCAGAACCCTGTGCATCAAACGCCCAAGGTTTACCTGCCTGTGCAAGCTCAAGACGCAGCTCATCCGAACGAAACAACATCTGCTCGCCCAGACGGCCCTGACTGTCCTTGAAATAGACGGTAATGGCGTTATCGCCAACAGGCTCGACAGTAACGATACGCACGATCTCGTTGGTCTGAATGCCAATTACTTGTGTGTCTTTTTTGATGTCTTCAAGTTTCAGCATCGGCAATCCTTTCAACGTCCGTGCATTCAGGGTCAGGCTGCTCATCCCCGCAGGTTCTGGAATTTTAACAGCTGCCAGCTGACTGCATGAGCTTTCTCATTGAGCATATTTCTAAATAGGCTATATGCCCAGAATTGGATTATAAAAAGCCCCCCCCCGACAGATGATGATCTACCGGGGGTTTGTTTTAAACCTAGGCGACGATTAACTTTGACCGAACCGTTTAATTTTGGCCGATGTGGTGATTAACTTTGCCCACCTACAGCAGCCAAGCAGCCAAGCAGCCAAGCAGCCAAGCAGCCAAGCAGCCAAGCAGCCAAGCAATAATGCGGTTGGTTTCGATGAAACCACAACCATGTTCCATCACCTCACCCATCAAATCCTCCGAAAAGCGCCCAGAGCCTGGCGTCTCTCTAGCTTTTGATAAGCAGGGGCCCTGTCCAAACTTAGACTCTATAAAGAAAAACCCCGGCATTCGCCGGGGCTCTCAAGTCTTAGGATGCGACACTAATTCCGCTCAAGTGCGACATTTAGTGCGCCCGTCGACAGGAATCAGAAGTCCAGGTTGGACACCGCCAGGGCGTTGCTTTCGATGAAGTCACGACGAGGTTCGACCGCATCACCCATCAGGGTGTTGAAGATCTGATCCGCGCCAATGGCGTCTTCGATGGTCACTTTGAGCATCCGGCGCTGGCTTGGGTCCATGGTGGTCTCCCACAGCTGATCCGGGTTCATTTCGCCCAGACCTTTGTATCGCTGGATGGTGTGACGCTTGGTGCTTTCAGCCATCAGCCATTCAAGGGCTTCCTTGAACTCGGTCACCGGCTTCTTGCGCTCGCCACGCTGGATGTACGCGCCGTCGTCCAGCAGGGTGCTCAGTTGAGCGCCTAGCGAAACGACAGTCTTGTAATCGTTACTGCCGAAGAAGTCGCGGTTGAAGGTGACGTAGTTCGACAGGCCGTGGGAGATCAGTTCGACCTCTGGCAGCCAGACGTTACGTTCACGATCTTCACGCAGGCTGGCTTTGTAAACCAGGCCGGACTTCTCTACGGTGCGCAAGCGAACTTCGTACTGAGCCAGCCAATCCTGCATCGCTGCGTGATCGGACAGTTGCTCCATGCTCACCGCTGGCAGGTAGATGAAGTGCTCGGTCAGCTCCTGTGGGTACAGGCGCGACAGACGCTTGAGGGTCTTCATCACCAGACGGAAGTCATTCACCAGACGCTCAAGCGCTTCACCGGAGATGCCAGGTGCTTCTTCGTTCAGGTGCAGGCTCGCATCTTCCAGGGCCGACTGCGTCATGTACTCTTCCATGGCCTCGTCGTCTTTGATGTATTGCTCTTGCTTGCCTTTCTTGACCTTGTACAGCGGTGGCTGAGCGATGTAGATGTAGCCGCGTTCGATCAGCTCAGGCAACTGACGGAAGAAGAAGGTCAGCAGCAGGGTACGGATGTGCGAACCGTCGACGTCAGCATCGGTCATGATGATGATGTTGTGGTAACGCAGCTTGTCGATGTTGTACTCGTCGCGGCCAATGCCGCAGCCCAGCGCGGTGATCAAGGTGCCCACTTCTTGCGAAGAGATCATCTTGTCGAAGCGCGCCTTCTCGACGTTCAGGATCTTGCCCTTCAGCGGCAGGATGGCCTGGGTCCGACGGTTACGTCCCTGCTTGGCGGAGCCGCCAGCAGAGTCACCTTCCACGAGGTACAGTTCGGAAAGGGCAGGGTCTTTTTCCTGGCAGTCAGCCAGTTTGCCCGGCAGGCCGGCGATATCCAGCGCGCCTTTACGACGGGTCATTTCACGGGCCTTACGCGCCGCTTCACGGGCACGGGCCGCGTCGATCATCTTGCCGACGACCAGCTTGGCTTCGTTCGGGTTTTCCAGCAGGAAGTCGGAGAAGTACTTGCCCATTTCCTGTTCGACCGCGGTCTTCACTTCGGAAGAAACCAGCTTGTCTTTGGTCTGGGAGCTGAACTTCGGATCCGGTACTTTCACCGAAATGATCGCGGTCAGGCCTTCGCGGGCATCGTCACCGGTGGTGGCGACTTTGTGCTTCTTCGCCAGGCCTTCTGCTTCGATGTAGGTGTTCAGGTTACGCGTCAGCGCGGAACGGAAACCCACCAGGTGAGTACCGCCGTCGCGCTGTGGAATGTTGTTGGTGAAACACAACAGGTTCTCGTTGAAGCTGTCGTTCCACTGCAGGGCGATTTCCACACCGATGCCGTCTTCGCGCTGAATGTTGAAGTGAAACACCTGGTTGACCGCAGTCTTGTTGGTGTTCAGGTATTCAACGAACGCTCGCAGGCCGCCTTCGTACTTGAACAACTCTTCCTTGCCGCTGCGCTCATCCTTGAGGACGATGCCGACACCGGAGTTGAGGAAGGACAGTTCACGAATCCGCTTGGCCAGGATGTCCCAGCTGAAGTGGATGTTCTTGAACGTATCGGCCGATGGCTTGAAGTGAATCTGGGTGCCGGTGGTTTCACTCTCACCAACGATTTTCATCGGCTCTTGTGGAACACCGTGGACGTAAGTCTGTTCCCAGATTTTGCCGCTGCGACGAACGGTCAAGACCAGTTCTTTGGACAGTGCGTTCACCACCGACACACCTACACCGTGCAGACCACCGGATACTTTGTAGGAGTTGTCGTCGAACTTACCGCCGGCATGCAGTACGGTCATGATGACCTCGGCTGCCGAAACACCTTCTTCTTTGTGCACGTCTACCGGGATGCCACGACCGTTGTCACGAACGGTGATGGACTCATCCGGGTGAATGATGATGCTGATGTCGTCGCAGTGGCCGGCGAGAGCTTCGTCGATCGAGTTATCGACCACTTCGAACACCATGTGGTGCAGACCGCTGCCATCGTCGGTGTCACCAATGTACATACCGGGACGTTTGCGTACGGCATCCAGGCCTTTCAGCACTTTAATGCTCGTTGAGTCGTACGTATTTTCTTCGCTCAATGCCTTCACTCCCGATGGTCGTGGGTCTGGGTGATACGGCCCTGTTCCACGTGGAACAGAGCGACTGGCGTTTCCGTCTGCCAGCCTTCCCTCAATAATTCGTGATCTACACAGGTGATAAAGACCTGGCAGCGTAAGTCTTCCAACAAGCGGCAAAGCGCGCGACGGTGGTGCTCGTCCAGTTCGGACGGCAAGTCATCCACCAGATAAATACACTGACCGCGTCGAGCCTGGCTGACCAAGTGCCCTTGGGCAATCCGCAATGCGCAAACCACCAACTTCTGCTGGCCACGGGACAAGATGTCCGCGGCGTTGTGCGCGCCCAGTCTGAGACGCAAATCAGCACGTTGTGGTCCGGCCTGGGTATGCCCCATTTGCTGGTCCCGCTGAAGAGACCCGGCGAGCACAGCACTCAGTTCGCGGTCCTTGTCCCAGCCGCGGTAATAGCTGAGCGTCAAGCCTTCAAGCTCAACCAGATCGCTCAAGGTTTGTTCAAAGACTGGTTTCAAGGCTTTGATATAAGCGCGGCGGTATTCATCAATTTCAGCGCTGGCCTGGCACAGTTCCCTGTCCCAAACCGCTTGCGAAACGGCGTCAAGTGTACCATGTCGCAGCCAAGAGTTTCTCTGGCGCAGGGCCTTCTGCAAGCGCTGCCAGGTTGACATGAAGCGCGGTTCCACGTGGAACACACCCCAGTCGAGAAACTGTCGGCGAATCTTCGGCGCACCTTCCAGCAATCGAAAGCTGTCCGGATTGATCAGTTGCAGCGGCAAGATCTCGGCCAGTTGCGCGGCGCTGCGCGCATTCTGCCCATCGATACGGATCTGGAATTCGCCTTGTCGATCCCGTGAGATGCCCAAAGCGCTATGCCCACCCTCCCCCAGTTCAACCTGGCCAAAGACCGTGCACGCCAGCTGTTCGTACTGAATGACCGGCAACAGACGGGTGCTGCGAAACGAACGGGCAAGCCCCAGCAGATGGATGGCTTCCAGAACACTGGTTTTGCCGCTGCCGTTGGCGCCGTAAAGAATATTGATGCGGGGGGAGGGGGAGAAGGTCACCGGGTGCAGATTGCGCACCGCGGTGACCGAGACGCGACTTAATGACATCTAGCTTCTGCTGAGCATGATTACAGACGCATCGGCATGACAACGTAGGCAGAGTCGTCGTTATCCGATTCCTGCACCAGCGCGCTGCTGTTGGAGTCGGACAGGATCAGACGAACCTGCTCGGTAGTCATCACGCCCAGCACGTCAAGCAGGTAGCTCACGTTGAAGCCGATTTCCAGAGAGCCGCCGTTGTATTCAACGCCCACTTCTTCTTCCGCTTCTTCCTGCTCCGGGTTATTCGCCTGGATCTTCAGCTGACCGCTGGCCAGTTGCAGACGGATACCACGGTACTTCTCGTTGGACAGAATCGCGGTACGGCTGAACGCTTCGCGCAGAGCCTGGCGATCGCCAAGTACCAGCTTGTCGCCACCTTTAGGCAGAACACGCTCGTAGTCCGGGAATTTGCCGTCGACCAGCTTCGAAGTGAAGGTGAACTCGCCGGTGGTGGCGCGGATGTGGTGCTGACCCAGCACGATGCTGACATTGCCGTCCGGTTCGGTGAGCAGGCGTGCCAGTTCGAGGATACCTTTGCGCGGCACGATGACCTGGTGACGATCCGGCTGACCGATATCGGCCTGCATCGAGCACATGGCCAGACGGTGACCGTCGGTGGCCACGGCGCGGATCACGCCAGCGGAAACTTCCAGCAGCATGCCGTTGAGGTAGTAACGCACGTCCTGTTGGGCCATGGCGAAGCTGGTGCGTTCAATCAGACGACGCAGCTTGCTTTGCTCCAGGCTGCAGGTCAGCGAACCCGGGCCTTCTTCCACGGTAGGGAAGTCGTTGGCCGGCAGTGTCGACAGGGTGAAGCGGCTACGGCCAGCCTTGACCACAAGCTTCTGCTCGTCGACCTTGATGTCGATCAGCGCATCGTTCGGCAGGCTTTTGCAGATGTCCATCAGCTTGCGCGCCGGCACAGTGATGGAACCCGGATCCGCCGGCTCTTCGAGTTGAACACGACCGACCAGCTCGACTTCCAGGTCGGTACCGGTCAGCGACAATTGCTGGCCTTCGACAACCAGCAGCACGTTGGAAAGTACCGGCAAGGTCTGTCGGCGTTCGACGACGCCTGCGACCAGTTGCAGGGGTTTCAACAGGGCTTCGCGTTGAATGGTGAAATGCATGGTCTAGTCCCTTGCCTTAATAAGCTGCGCTGGTGTTCATCAAGTGGTCAGCGTACGCAGCAGGTTCTTGTAGTCCTCGCGGATGTCCGCGTCGGATTCCTTAAGTTCGTTGATCTTGCGGCACGCGTGCAAGACCGTTGTATGGTCGCGACCGCCAAACACATCGCCGATTTCCGGCAGGCTGTGGTTGGTCAGTTCCTTGGACAACGCCATGGCGACCTGACGCGGACGAGCGACCGAACGCGAACGGCGTTTGGACAGCAAGTCGGAGATCTTGATCTTGTAGTACTCGGCGACAGTGCGCTGAATGTTATCCACAGATACCAGTTTATCCTGCAACGCCAACAAGTCCTTAAGGGATTCGCGAATCAGCTCGATGGTGATATCGCGGCCCATGAAGTGCGAGTGGGCGATCACGCGCTTGAGCGCGCCTTCCAGCTCACGGACGTTGGAGCGAATGCGTTGGGCAATGAAGAACGCGGCGTCGTGAGGCAGCTCGACTTTGGCCTGATCGGCCTTCTTCATCAGGATCGCCACGCGGGTTTCCAGCTCCGGCGGCTCGACCGCTACGGTCAGGCCCCAGCCAAAGCGGGATTTGAGGCGCTCTTCAAGCCCTTCGATTTCTTTCGGGTAGCGGTCACTGGTGAGAATGACCTGCTGTCCACCTTCGAGCAGGGCGTTGAAGGTGTGGAAAAACTCTTCCTGGGAACGTTCCTTGCGGGCGAAGAACTGAATGTCATCGATCAGCAACGCATCCACCGAACGGTAGAAGCGTTTGAACTCGTTGATCGCGTTCAGTTGCAGGGCCTTGACCATGTCGGCCACGAAACGCTCGGAATGCAGGTACACCACCTTGGCATTCGGGTTCTTCTTTAACAGATGGTTACCCACAGCATGCATCAAGTGGGTTTTACCCAGGCCGACGCCACCATAAAGGAAGAGCGGGTTGTAACCGTGCTTGGGGTTGTCTGCCACCTGCCAGGCGGCGGCGCGCGCCAACTGGTTGGATTTACCTTCGACGAAATTCTCAAAGGTAAAGGTGCGGTTCAGGTAACTGGTGTGCTTGAGCGCACCTTCGACCTGCACGGTGCGTTGCTCGGCGCGCACAGGTGCCTGTTGCGAACTGGCACCGGCCATTGGGTCGAAGCTGTCACGGGAAGGTTCTTCCTCGGTGACCTCAGCCACTTTTTGCGTCGCACGCTTGGTCGACGCGGCAGCTGGTGCTGGCGGCGGACTGGCGGGCGCTTGAGCAGCCTGGGCCTGGGAAGCCGCAGCAGCCAAGGGAGCATTGGGCGCGGCACGGGGTGCCGAACTGCGTTTGCTGCCTATTAATAGGGAAAGCGCAGGCGCCATGCCATTGCCGTGCTCATCAAGCAATTCGAGAACACGCCCCAGATACTTTTCGTTGACCCAGTCCAGAACAAAACGATTGGGCGCATAGACACGCAACTCGTCGCCTTCGGCTTCGACCTGTAGTGGACGGATCCAAGTGTTGAATTGTTGGGCAGGCAGCTCATCGCGCAAAAGCTCCACGCACTGCTGCCAAAGTTCCACTGACAC